>JBEHZA010000049.1:0-17629 GCA_048497895.1 Verrucomicrobiota bacterium | reverse complement strand
CGCTCCCATTTGGTGTCAGGCATCCTTGCCTGACGGTGACTGCAGCATCCCTGCTGCCCGTTCCCCATCAAAGTTCTCGCTTCACCTTCTGCTTGCTGGCAAGGGCCATGCGCTTATAGTCTAGGGCCTTCAATATGAGTCGTGCTTCGTTAAAAGATGTAAGTCGGATCGTGGTAAAGCTTGGGACCGGTGTTCTCACGGACAGTCACAAGCGGCTTGACCCTGCCCAGATGGAACAATTGGTGGCTCAGATGGCCGCGTTGCAAAAAGCGGGCAAAGAAGTGGTGCTTGTCACTTCGGGAGCAGTGGGCGCGGGGATGGGCGTGTTGGGCTATGACAAACGCCCCGCAGAACTGGCCGAAATGCAGGCCTGCGCCGCCGTGGGCCAATCACGTCTCATGTCCATGTATGAAAAATTGTTTGGTCAGTATGGTCTGCACATTGCCCAGGTGTTGCTGACGCACGATGATCTGCAACATCACGAACGCCATCTCAACGCGCGCAATACGCTGGTGACTTTGCTGGGACGGGGGGTCGTTCCGATCATCAATGAAAACGACGCCATCTCCTTTACCGAGTTGAAATTTGGCGATAACGACAAGCTCTCGGCGCTGGTGGCCACGTTGCTTCCCGCCGACTTGCTCGTGATCTTAACGACGGTGGATGGCGTGGTGGAGAATTTTGGCACCGCTCAGGCCCGCTTGCTGGCGAGCATTACCGCGATCGATGACAAGATCGAGGGGATGGCGGGCGGCACGACCAGTGCCACCGCCGTTGGCGGCATGTCCTCCAAGATTCAAGCGGCGAAAATCGCCGTTCGTTCCGGCATTCCTCTCGTGATTGCCTCCGGGCGGAAAAAGCGGGTGCTGGCAGACATTATCGAGGGGCAGGAGGAAGGAACCATTTTCCTGCCCCAGCCGACGAAGCTAAAAGGCCGCAAACGGTGGATCGCTTTTTTCCATCACCCCAAAGGGTCGCTCTTTTTGGATGAAGGCGCAAAGAAAGCGCTGGGCGAACGTGGCAAGAGCCTGTTGCCACCCGGCATTACGCGTTGTGAAGGTGAGTTTAAAGCCGGTGAAGTCGTCCGGATTTGCGATGCCAATGGAACCGAGTTTGCGCGCGGCATTGCCGACTACAGCGCCGAGGCCATTAAAGGCGGTCAGTTGGAGCGCGTGGAAGTGGTACACCGGGATAACCTCGTAATTTTGTAAACTCATGGCGAAGAAAAAAGCGATTGATCAGTTGCTCACGATCATGGCGAAGCTGCGGGCTCCGGACGGTTGCCCGTGGGATCGCGAGCAATCGCACAAAACGATCCGCTTCCATGCGGTCGAAGAAGTTTATGAATTGATCGATGCCATTGACGCGGGTGATGATCATGAAATGGCCGAGGAATTGGGTGATTTATTGCTTCAAGTAGTATTCCACAGCCAGTTGGCGCAGGAACGCGGCGCGTTTGATTTTGAGCAAGTGGCGCAACGCATTTCCGATAAATTGATTCGCCGTCACCCGCACGTCTTTGGCGACTCGAAGGCCAGGACAGTGGATGCCGTCTGGGCGCAGTGGGAGTTGATCAAAAAAGCGGAAAAGCAGGGCACTAAACACGACCGGCCTTCCGCCCTGGACGGTATTCCCAAACATTTGCCCGCTTTGCAACGGGCGGAAAAGCTCGTGAAAAAAGCGCGCAAGGCGAATTTGCTGACGGAGCCCACCTCAGCCAAAAAACCGCTGACGAAAGCGGGTTTGGCGCAGGAGCTGTTTTCCCTGGCGGCTTATGCGCAAGCGCAAGGCTGGTCTGCGGAGGAGTTACTGCGGGCGGAGATCAAAAAGACCGAACGCGGTTGGCGTCGGCAGGAGAAAACAGCCGTTGCTGGACAAAAAGGCAAAGCGCGTTAACCTGAAATATCCATTATGACTGATCCACGTTATCCGAAGCTGGCAAAGTTGCTGATCGAATATTCTACGGCCTTGAAAAAAGGCGACCGGATTCTGCTCGACATGATCGATGTGCCGGATGAATTCGCGGTGGAATTAGTGCGGGCCGCCCGCGCGGTCGGCGCTTTACCCATCATTGAGACGCGCCATACGCGGGTGGTTCGGGAAATGTTGCGCGAGACCAATGAGCAGCACGCGGAAACGGTGCGCGATCTGGAGTTGTATCGCATGAAGAAAATGCAGGCGTACATCGCCATTCGCGGCAGCGCGAATGCCAGTGAAACGTCGGACGTGCCCAGCGACCGGATGTCCCTCTATTCACGCATCCTCCGGCCCGTGCTGAATTATCGCGTTAATAAGACCCGTTGGTGCGTATTGCGCTGGCCCACGCCGAGCATGGCGCAAGCCGCGAATATGAGCACGGAAGCGTTTGAGAATTTCTATTTCGACGTCTGCACCATGGACTACGGCAAACTGGCCAAAGCCATGGAACCGCTGGAAAAGCGGATGAAAAAGGCCAATCAGGTGCAACTCAAAGCGCCCGGCACCGACTTGCGTTTCAGCCTCAAAGGCATCAATGCCGTCATGTGCAAAGGCGACCGGAATATTCCGGATGGCGAAGTTTTTTCCTGCCCGGTCAAAGATTCCGTGGAAGGGGTCATTCAGTTTAACACGCCCACAATCTATTCCGGCTCACGCTTTGAAAATATCCGCCTGGAATTCGCGAAAGGCAAAATCATCCAGGCAACTTCCAATAATACGAAGCGGCTGAACGAAATTCTGGATACGGATGCTGGGGCGCGTTACATCGGTGAATTTTCCCTCGGCTTGAATCCGCACATCCTCAATCCGATGTGCGATATTTTATTCGACGAGAAAATTGCCGGGTCGCTGCATTTCACTCCCGGACAGGCCTACGAAGTGGCGGACAATGGCAATCGTTCCGCGGTGCATTGGGACATGGTATTAATCCAACGTCCGGAATGGGGCGGGGGCGAAGTCTGGTTTGATGGTGAACTGATCCGGAAAGACGGCCTGTTTGTGCCGAAGGATTTGAAGCCGTTGAATCCCGGAAATTTCAAATAAGCCGGAATAATTTACCGGCGGTAGGCTAGCCCGCCGCCGGTTTTTAATGCTTCCGTCCACCGGCTCAAGGGACTTTAAGAATATTAATGAACTGCTTGATGGCTGGCGAGAGCACTTTATTCTTTTTGTAGATCGCCGCCAGCGGGCGGTACAGTTCCGCATCTTCAATCACCACTTCGGCCAGGGTTTGCTTGCTGATTTCCTGAATGATGGTGTTGTGCGGCACAATGGCAATGCCGGCATCAATTTCCACGGCGCGCTTTACCGTTTCGATATTATCGAATTCCATGGCCGGTTGCACCACGACTCCGTGATCTTTGAGCACCTTGTCGATCGCGCGGCGCGTGGGAATGTCCGGCTCGAAAGCGATGAATTTATGTCCCGCGAGCGCTTTGATTTTAACCGTCTTGGCTTTCGCCAGCGGGTGCTGCGGATGGCAGATGAGCACCAGCGGGTCTTTGCGCAGGGCCACGACTTCCAGCCGGGCTTCTTTCTGCGGGTAAGCGACTAAACCCAGATCCACCACGTTGCCGAGCACATCGTCGTAAACCTGGTTGGAACGGCGATATTCCACGTGAACGTTTACCGTGGGATAGGATTTGAGAAATTTTTTCAGATACGGCGGCAGTTCGTGCAAGCCGATGCTGTAAATGGTGGCTACGCGAATGGTGCCGGAAACAATGTCTTTGATCTCCTGAATTTTGCTGTGCAGCGCCTCGTAGGTCTGAATGATCTGTTTGCTGTACTCGTAAAGCACCTGGCCTTCCCGCGTCAGGCGGAATTTTTTCTTACTGCGTTCAATCAGCATCGACTTGAACTGGCGTTCCAGCGAGCTGATTTGCTGGCTGACGGCTGACTGAGTAATGCCGTTAATCTGCGCTGCTTTGGTAAAGCTTTCTGTCTCCGTGAGGTCGGTAAATACCTTCAGGCTTTCGATTTGCATGAGGGGAGCTTACGCAGGAGGCTGTAATTAAGTCAACTAATGTTGCTCCGGCAGGGAATATTTTTTGAACTTAATCCTGGTCGCCCGGATGCAGCACGTGCTTCACCTTCAGTAGCAGATCCTGGCTCGTGAACGGCTTTTGCAGATAAATTCCCTGTTCTTCTTCGCGGGAGGAACGGACATATCCGGTGGAACAGATGATCGGAATGTGTGGCGCGACGATTTGCAGTTTTTCGATCAATTCGCGTCCGCTCATGACGGGCATGACCAGGTCGGTGATAATGAGATCGATATCGCCAGCCAGGCTGGTGACAACATCCAGCGCTTTCTGGCCGCTGTTAGCCGTGAGAACTTTATAACCAAAGGAGGACAGAATCATCTCTGCCATGGTCAGCAGCAAATCTTCGTCATCGACGACCAGAATTTTTTGCGAACCGCGCAATTCATCGTCGCGATAATTTTTGTCTTTTACGATTTTTTTCAACGCCGGCAAATAAACGCGGATGGAAGTGCCCTGACCGGGCTGGCTGGAGACGGCGATTGTGCCGCCGTGATTGGTCATGATGCCGTAAACCCAGGCCAGACCGAGGCCGCGATGGCCTTGTTTCGTAGTGAAAAAGGGTTCAAAAATGCGCGGCAGGACCTCAGGAGCGATGCCCACTCCGTTATCGGAGACTTCCACACAAACAAAACAGCCCGCTGGAATTTTAATATTTCCGTCCGTGGTCGGTTCCGGCAGATCGCGGTTGCGCGTCACCACCATGATGCGTCCTTCGGGGCCCACGGCCTGCAGCGCGTTTTCCAGAATCTTCATGAACGCCTGCTGCATCTTGGCTTCATCAATGTTGACAGTGTAGAGCTTGCTTTCCAGATGCAGTTTCCACTCCGCGGCTGGCCAGGCCGGCGGACGAAAGAGTTCCACGACGCGGCGCAACAGATCGTTGAGATTGCCGGCCACCTGAGCGCGGGCATCCTTTTCCTGCCGGCTGAAGACCGCCAGATCATGGGCGATTTCCGCCGCCTTTTCCGCGGATTTTTCCACTTCCAGCAGAGAGTTCCGCCACGGATTGCCCGGCTCCAGTTTGCGCAGGAGCAGGGAAGTGTGGCCCAGAATGCTGGTCAATGCGTTGTTGAAATCCAACGCCACTGTGCGGGTTAATTGCAGCGCACAATCGAGTTTTTGTTTATGTGCCGCACCGGCATCGACGGCGCCCGGTTTGCCGATAAAGGAGGTTTGTCCGGCGGGAGCCACACTCTCGCGAAACAATTGGAGCACGAAATATTTTTGCTGTCCGGTGGAGGTTGGGCAGATATGCGTCATGAAGATCGCCTGCGTGCCTCCCTTGATGAGAAACTTCAACATCATGGACGATTCGAGGGAGATTTCCAATCGGGAGACAAACTGATCTGCGGGGACGGAGTTTTCCGGGGACCAAATCGCGCTCAAGCGGCTGGACTCTTCCCGGAGAACGGGACCGAAAACTGACTGTGCCGCCTCGTTTACGCGTCTTATCACTCCAGTGGAGTCCACCATTAACGCGGGCCAACTGGCATTCTCGAGGGCAAAGACAATTTCAGACTTCATGCAAGCCAACCTGAAACCCAATTCAAATTACGACGCATTATCCCAAGCTCAACCCAAATTCGAGTGAACATCTTCACTTAATCCTGAATCAATAACAATGCAAAAGCTTTATATCCTGCTGGTACTGCTCAAAATGTAACGTAACCACAGGTTCGATTTAAACTATTCTTCCCGCCCATACACTCGCATAAACTGCTCAAATAATCCCGCAGTAATTTTGGCCGCATTTTGCCCCTGCTGTAACACCTCCATGTGAGACAATGGTTTGGAACTCCGTCCCGCGGCTAAATTAGTTATGCAGGAGACTGCCGCCACGGCCAAACCACACTGTCGCGCGACAATCACTTCCGGCACCGTGCTCATGCCCACCGCATCAGCCCCCAACCGGGCAAACGCTTTGATTTCTGCCGGAGTTTCGTAACTGGGGCCGGACACCGCCACGTAAACGCCCGAAGGCAAAGGCAGGCGGCATTGACGGGCCGCTTGTTTCAGCCAGCGGCTGAGTTGCGGGTCATAGGCCTGGCTTAAATCCACAAAGCGCGTCCGGCCTTCCACTTCCGGACCGCGCAATGGGTGTTCGCCCATGAAATTAAGATGATCGCGCACGAGCATTAAATTTCCAGGCCGCAATTGCCGGTTAATTCCTCCGGCGGCATTGGTCAGGATGAGATGCTGAATGCCCAGTTCCGCCAGCACCCGGATGGGGAAAGTGACCGTGGCGAGCGAATGCCCTTCGTAATAGTGGGCGCGTCCGGCCAATACCAACACGGGAACTTCACCGATATGCCCTAAAACCAGTTGTCCCGCATGCCCGGGCACTCCGGTTCGCGGGAATCCAGGCAGTTTATGGTAGGGGATTGATTTTGTGATGCGGACCAGTTCCAGCACCCCTTGAAAGCCGCTGCCCAGCACCAGTGCCAGCGCGGGCCTGAGTGGACAGAGACTTTTAATGACGTTGGCAGTTCGTCCCGGTGAAGGCATGACAATTTAAATGACGGTCGGCATGCTGACTTGATTTATCTCAAAGCTAAACTACGCTGGCTGAAGGTAACTGACTTATGCAATTAAATAATGATGAGATAAAACGGTATTCCCGGCATTTGATTCTGCCGGAAGTGGGTTTGGCGGGGCAGAAGAAAATTTGTTCCACCAGTGTCCTGTGCATTGGCGCGGGTGGCCTGGGTTCGCCTATCGCGATGTATCTGGCGGCGGCCGGGATCGGTAAAATTGGCCTCGTGGATTTCGACACCGTGGATTTCTCCAATCTCCAACGGCAAATTATTCATGGCACCAATGACGTGGGCCGTCACAAGGGTGAGTCCGCGCGCGATACCATCAAGGACATCAATCCCAATTGCGAAGTCGTGCTGCACAGCACCCGCATCAGCAGTGAAAATGCGATGGAAATCATCGCGCCCTACGACATCGTGGTTGATGGCACGGACAATTTTCCGACCCGTTACCTGACAAACGATGCCTGCGTTCTGCTGCGCAAGCCGAACGTTTACGGTTCTATTTTCCGCTTCGAAGGTCAGGCCAGCGTTTTCGCGCCGCATCTGGGCGGGCCGTGCTACCGCTGTCTTTATCCGGAACCTCCTCCTCCGGGCATGGTGCCGAGTTGCGCCGAAGGTGGTGTGCTGGGTGTGTTGCCGGGCATCATCGGCTGTATTCAAGCCACGGAAATTCTGAAGCTGGCTTTGGGCAAAGGCACGCCGTTGATTGGCCGCCTGATGCTGTTCAATGCGCTCGACATGAAGTTCCGCGAACTCAAGCTCCGGCGCGATCCGAAGTGCCCAATCTGCGGGGATAATCCGACGATCAAAGAACTGATCGATTACGAAATGTTCTGCGGCATTTCTCCGGAACCGGCTAATCCGGCCAGCAATCCGGATGAAGTGAGCGTGCAGGAAATGAAGCGGGCGCTCGATAATCCCGGCCTGAACATCAAGGTCATTGATGTGCGGGACCCGGATGAGTACGAGATTTGTCATGTTAACGGAGTCCCCCAGATTCCGTTGGGCACCTTGCCGCAACGATTCACGGAACTGGACCCGAATCAGCAGATTTATATTCACTGCAAGAGCGGAGTCCGTTCCATGAAAGCCCTGAACTTCCTGCGTGAGCAGGGGTATAAATACGTGAAGAGCGTGAAAGGCGGCATCCTCGCCTGGGCCGATGAGATCGACTCCAACGTGGCGAAATACTAAAATTGGGTTAACCTGTTAATCCGGCGCAAAGCGAGAGCTTTGCGCCGTTTTTGCTTAAGCCTGCCTGAATCGAAGACGTAAAGAGGGGGCGTGTCGATATAGCTTTTCGCGTAACGTCAGATCTCCGGGCGTAAACCAACGTCGTGCTCGGGGATCGGGTCACACCGGCTGTCTAAAATCATGAGTTCTTCACACAACCGTAATGTCTTCTGGCAAAAGGCCGCAGACCACGCGTTCATGCCGTCTATTCGTTGCAGTTCTGTTAATTCCTGCCGGATTGCGGAGGCGCTGAAAAAATTGCCTTTCCCCTTTGCCCTTTCTGTTCCATCTTTCTCGCATGGGTTTGCGACGTGAAGCGCGTGAGCGCGCAGTTCAATTTTTATTTCAGTACGACTTTAATCCGCCCGAAAAGCTGGAGGAAGCGCTGGAGCTATTCTGGCAATCGCAGCGTTCCGCGGCGTTGGCGGAGGAAAAAGGCACGGCTAAATGGGGGCAGGAGGCAGAATTGCCGCCCGCTACTACCCATGAGGCTTCCGTGCGGCTGTTTTCCGATCCCTTGATTCGTGGCGCGATTGAGCATCGCGTGGAGATTGATGCTCAGATTATTAAATATGCCAAGAATTGGGATTTGCACCGCATGGCGGTGGTGGACCGTAATATTTTGCGTCTGGCCGTTTACGAAATGACGCATCGCGAAGATATTCCGCCCATCGTCAGCATCAATGAAGCGGTGGATATTGCCAAAAAGTTTTCTACGGAAGACAGCGGCAAGTTCGTGAATGGCATTTTGGATAAAATCAAAGGTGACTTGATGCGGCCTGCCCGCATAGCCAAGTAGCAGAACCTGCGGAGTGACGGAGTTAAAACGCCCAGCGATGTATTATTGACATGTTTGCCGACCTCCATTTGCACACTAATTTTTCGGACGGCACTTATACGCCCGAGGAGTTGGCGGCTGAAGGCAAGCGGTATGCGCTTACGACCATGGCGCTGACGGATCATGACACGGTCGAAGGTTGTGAGCGGATGGGCATCGCCTGCGCGGCTCTTGGCATTGATTTCATACCCGGCAGCGAACTGACGGCGGAGGTGGATGATAATGAGATTCATCTGCTGGGCTACTATCTGGATACGCACAATCCCCGTTTATTGGCGGAATTGGCCGGGTTTCAAGAGGTTCGCCAGAATCGTATCCGTGAAATGGTGGCCCGTTTGAATGCGCACGGTATTCCGCTGGATGTCGAAGCCGTTTTTGCCCTGGCCAATTGTCGCGCTCCGGGGCGTCCGCATGTTGGGCGGGCGCTTGTGAAAGCGGGCTTCTGCGCCACGCTGGACGAAGCCTTTGAACGTTTTCTGAAGAAAAACCGTCCTGCCTGGGTGCCAAAATTCAAGATGTCCGCCGCTCAAGCGATTGATTTGGTGCATCAGGCCAATGGCGTAGCCGTGCTGGCTCATCCGGGGCTGAATCGTACCGATGAAGTGATTCCGGAATTGATCGCCGCCGGTCTGGATGGGATCGAATGTTTCCACACCAAACATTCCAATTCGACCGCCGAGCATTATGTGATGATGGCCGGTCAAAATCATTTATTAATCACCGGTGGCAGTGATTGCCATGGGATGAGCAAAGGAAAGCCGCTGATTGGCGGTGTGAAACTACCGCTTTCCTACGTGCAGAAATTAAAGCAGCGCGCTCAGGAAATTCGCGCTCGCAACCGCCAGACTGTGACGTCGCACGCGGTGACTGAAGCAAAGTAGCCTCATGGGATTCTTCCAAAAAATTAAAGAGGGTCTGCAAAAGACCCATTCGAAACTGGTTCATGAGATCAAGCGGATCGTCACCCGGTCGCCCCGGCTGACCGGTTCCTCGCTGGAGGAATTGGAAGCCGCGCTCCTGGGGGCTGACCTCGGCATGGCGGTGACCACGCAAATCATGGCTGCCGTCAAGAAAGCCTATGAAACGCAAGGCTCAGCCGGGCTCGACGTGTTCGCTATCGCCAGCCAGGTGGTGGCCGAGAATTTATCTGCCAACTCCAGCGGTCTGCTGAAGCAACCGCAAGGCGTGACCGTAGTTTCGATTGTCGGCGTGAACGGCACAGGCAAAACGACGACCTCGGCCAAGCTGGCCCACGTCATTCAATCACGGGGCGAAAGCGTATTGCTGGCCGCCTGCGATACCTTTCGGGCCGCTGCCATTGAGCAGATTAAATTGTGGGGGCAACGTCTCAATGTGACCGTCATTTCCGGAGCTTACAATGCCGACCCTGCTGCAGTAGCGCACGATG
The DNA here is from genome assembly GCA_048497895.1 of Verrucomicrobiota bacterium. Classification (GTDB taxonomy): domain Bacteria; phylum Verrucomicrobiota; class Verrucomicrobiia; order Limisphaerales; family JBEHZA01; genus JBEHZA01. The sequence goes on along the minus strand of JBEHZA010000049.1, from coordinate 7,588 downwards.
CAATTGTAGCTGCTAAAGCGCGCAACTCACACTATCTGCTGGTGGACACGGCCGGTCGCCTCCACACCAAGCACAATCTCATGCAGGAACTGCAGAAGGTGCATCGCGTGATGAGCAAACAATTGCCCGGCGCGCCGCATGAAGTCTTGCTGGTATTGGACGCGACGACCGGCATGAACGCCTTGAATCAAGCCCGCGAATTTCATAAAGCCGTGCCGCTCACTGGCCTCGTGATTACCAAGCTCGATGGCACGAGCAAAGGCGGCATGGTCGTGGCCATTCAAAAAGAACTGGGCATCCCCATCAAGTTCATTGGCGTCGGCGAAAAGGTGGATGACTTGCAGCCCTTCGATGCGAAACAATTCGCCGAAGCGTTGTTTGAAGTGAAGGCGTAACCAGTCGCTGCCGCGTTTTCGAGGGCTACCCTGACTCGCGGCAGGGTTACGGCTGTGTGCTCTATTACTTCGTGTGGCCGGTGATTTACCATCCAATAAGGCTCTCAATATAAGTCGCAGCGAACGCGGTTAATGATTGGTTGAGTTTTTATTCCCTCGCTTAATAGTTCGTGAGGTTGGGTAAACCTGCTTGCCCAAGCCATGCAATTCCCCTTTATTATAACGACTGAGGCTTATGAAATCCAAAGTCGTAAAGTTGTTTTGGCTACTGGCGTTGTTGTGCAGCGGTTTCGGGACCACAGCAAAAGCGCGCAATCAATTGGAACTCGAAAGCACCTATTTGGGTGATGGGTGGTTTCAATATCGATTGACTTCAACCGACTGCCCTTTTTTTAATTATTTCGATTATGGTTATTTTTCGGTGGTATTTCCATATTTAGCTCAATACGGCGCTGTTTCCGATAATTGGGCGATTGGAACTGACGGCAACCCGTCAACCTTGAAGTGGAATCGGAATCAAGCGTCGCATCAGATAAGGCCGTCTGAGCAGATATTCATTGTGCAAAGCTCTCAACGGAATTTTCGTCTGGCAACGAACGGTCTAACCGGTTTTTCCTTTCAAGGTACCGGTTGGATCCCTAATCCGGTTTTTTCTTTGAATTTTTCTGGGTTCGCTCAATTTGCTTGCCTCGTTCCGTGTTTGCCGGGCGAACAGGATAATTCACCTACAAATACGGTTGCTGGCTTGCAATTAATTTCGGATGTTGAAATAGAACGACTGCAAACCTCGGATGGGAAGATTTACGGTCTCGATTTTAGCTGGGGTTATGATTCTACAGTTCGTCTCGAAGCGTCGCGAGATTTCACTACTTGGACGCCTATAACTTATATTTGGGGTGACGCTGGCGTCACTAACAGTTGGCGCACGAACGTGGATTTGAGTGTTTACGGAAATTATTTTCGACTTTCGCTGGTTGCGAATACGCATGTTGCCAACCCGTCACCATCGGTTAATAACAAGCTGCTGAACGTGCCAGTCAAAGCCACCAGTTCGTTCACCTTCGTGCCGATCGATAAAATAACTCCGCTTTCGGATGGAGTACGCGTCGATGTCAAAACTCAAGCAGGTGTAACTTATACCGTGTCCGTGGTGGATGTGAATGGTAAAGTGCTGTTATCCAGGCAATTACCGGCGGTGAGCGATGTCACCAGCTTCACCTTTAAACGTAAAGAAATTCCGGCTGCCGCTCTCTTTCAGGTCACTCGACCGGACCTTAATCCCAACGCTCAGTAGAACTTTTCAGGCGGCAATTTTTCGATGCTGACAGCATGACCGCTGGCACGTCAGAATGACTTCTGCATGAGCTTGCCTCCCAAAGATAAAACTTTCATGCGCCGCGCCCTGCGCCTGGCGCAGCGGGCGTATGGACAAACCTCGCCAAATCCGCTGGTCGGCGCAGTGCTGGTAAAGACGGGTAAAGTCATCGGGCAGGGCTGGCATCATCGCGCGGGTCAACCGCATGCGGAAATTGAAGCCTTGCGTGACGCCGAGTCCAAAGGAAATAAGGTCAAAGGGGCCACGCTCTACGTAACTCTCGAACCGTGTTGCACGCACGGACGGACGCCGCCTTGCACTGACGCGATCAAAGCTGCCGGGATCAAGCGCGTCGTGGTCGCGGCAACCGACCCCAATCCCGCCCACGCGGGCAAAGGTTTTAAAATTTTAAAGCGGGCGGGTATTTCCGTGGAAACGGGCGTGCTCGCATCGGAAGCGCAGCGCCTTAACGAAGCGTTCAACCATTGGATCGTGCAGCGCACCCCTTTTGTCACCGTCAAAGCGGGGATGACGTTGGATGGTAAAATTGCCACGGCTGCCGGTGAATCCAAGTGGATTACGGGCGAGGAGTCGCGGGCTTATGCCATGCAATTGCGCCTGGGGGCAGACGCTATTCTGGTGGGGATTAACACGGTTTTAGCCGATGATCCAAGTTTGACCGTGCGTTTGGCGAGAGGGAAGGCCGAGACAAAACCTTTGCGTCGGATCATCCTCGATTCCCGCGCCCGCACGCCGTTGACTTCAAAGGTGGTCCAGGACGAATTTTCCACGCTGACGACGATTGTCGTAACGGAAGCCGCGCCGGTCAAACGTGTGGCCGCGCTGGCTCAACACGTGGATATTTTGATGGCTCCAGAAAGGCACAAGCGAATCGATTTGCCCTGGCTGCTCAAAGAGTTGGGTAACGAACAGGTGACGTCACTGTTAGTCGAGGGTGGGGGAGAAGTGAATGCGGCTTTTCTCGAAGGCGGCCTGGCTCAACGGGTGGCTTTTTTCTACGCGCCTAAAATTATGGGTGGCCGGGATTCATTCAAAGCAGTCGCTGGACAGGGTGCGAGCCAGCTTTCTGAACTTATATCTTTGCACGAAATCGAATGGCAGAGCTTAGGGCCGGATTTGTTGCTGACGGGATTGGTGAACCATCCCGGACAGCGACCGTCCGCGGTCGCATCAAGGTGATCAGGTCAAACGGTGGAGGGTATTTCGGGCGCGTTTGGATGTGTGGACGGCCGCTGCCCGGCGGTGGGTCCAGATTGCACATAAGCGATAAATGGGTTATCTAACGGTGGCTAACTTTTAATATTGAAGCGCAACCTAATCATGTTCACTGGCATTGTTGAAGAAACAGGGATCATCCAGTCAATCCAGCCGACCGCCAAGGCGATTGAGCTGAGCGTGCTCACGTCGGTCTGTGGACGGAATTTGAAGATTGGCGACAGTCTGGCCGTGAACGGTTGCTGTCTAACGGTTGTGAAGCTGACGCGTCGCGGGAAACAAAAATTGGTGCAGATGGATTTGCTCCAGGAGACGTGGCAGCGGACCAATTTACAATTTGCCAAAGTGGGCGCCGCAGTGAATCTGGAACGGTCATTGGCGGCGAATGGGCGGTTGGGCGGTCATTTTGTTACCGGCCATGTTGATGGCATTGGGCGGATTATCCGTTGGGAACGGCAGGGAGTGGATCACGTGCTGGAGATTGAAGCTCCCGCGGAAGTGCTGCGTTACGTGCTCCTGAAAGGCTCCATTGCGGTGGATGGCATGAGTCTGACCGTGGCAGGGGTGAAGAAAAAGAGCTTCTCTATCTGGATCATTCCTCACACGTATGAGGTGACAGCCTTGCGTGAACGCAGTGTCGGGGACGCTGTCAATCTGGAGGCCGATTTGTTAGGCAAATATGTCGAGAAGTTTACTTCTTCTGCGGGGCAGAGTCGTCGAACATAACGTGGTTTTTTTTAGCCGTTTTCGCCTCGATTTGCCGCACCCGCATGGAGTTGATGGTCGTGACATGCCCGGCGGCATCCGTAATGATATAGTAACCGCGCTCATCCATTTTCGGCCGGGTATAGGAGGTGACCGTCATGGCATTGCTCAACGTGAGGACGTAGTAATTTTTGCAACCAGCCCCCAACAGCAGCACAACGAAAGCCACGGCCACTTGTCCAACTTTTAGAGTGAGTTTCACGGGAATGAAAAGAATGGTGCGCTTAGCAGGATTCGAACCTGCACACCTTACGGCACTACCACCTCAAGGTAGCGTGTCTGCCAATTCCACCATAAGCGCAAACGGCCCGTTAATTGAACCTTTTCCGGGTAACTCTGCAAGCGGTTTTATCAATTTTTTATAGAGCAGGCTAGCGACACCCTTTGGAGACAGCCGCGGTCAGTCTTGCTTGACGAAAGCGGTTGAATCAGACAAAAAGCGAATTATCTAACCGGAGTCTAACTGGTTTTTTACCAGTCAGTACGGCGGGTTGCCTCCCATGGGGTGATCCACGAGGGAGTTAATGAGGGAAACTGTTGGGAACCGGTGGGTTTCTTGCGCTTTACAATGGATTTTTTTTGAAACAACATTAAAGATAAAACCATGCCAGAGAAGACAATCAACGAGATCTCCCGCGATTTGCGCGATCTCTATGAAAAAGGGAATGCGGCCGCCCAGAGGGATAACTTTGATTACGCCTTATTGTTCTACAATCAGGTGCTGCAAAAGGAGCCCGGTTTTCTCGAGTGCCGTCAGGCCTTGCGCAATACCCAGATTCGTAAAGCCGGCAACAGCAGCAGCTTTTTCAAGAAGGTAATGGGCACCGCGGGAAGTTCCCCGCAGATTGCCAAGACGCAGGTGCTGGTCCGCACCAAGCCGATCGACGCGCTGGCTTCGGCTGAGCAGATTCTTAATTCCGATCCCACCAATGGCATGGCGCTAAAGTTATTGGCGACCGCGGCCTTGAGTTGTGATTTGCCGAAGACCGCGGTGTTTGCTTTGGAAACAGTGCGGAAAGCCAATCCGGACGATCGTGATACGGCGTTGGGTCTGGCGCTGGCCTACATTGGAGCCAATCAAGCCAACCGGGCTGAAGCCATTTACACCGAGCTCTACAACAAATCTGGCCAGCGGGATCAGGAGGTTGCTGGATTGTTGAAAGACCTTTCTGCCCGCCGTACGCTGAATGAAAAGGGCTACGAAGCTCTGGCGGATGGCAAAGGTTCCTACCGTGATATTTTAAAGGACAAGAACGAATCTGTCTCGCTCGAACAGGAAAAACGGCAGGTAAAATCGGAAGAAGTCGCGCTCAAACTGATTGACGAATACGAAGAGAAACTGCGCACGGAAACCGGAGATTTTCGGCTGGCACGGCAGGTAGCGGATTTGTATGCCCAGATCAAGAATTACGACAAGGCACTGAGTTACTACCGTCAGTTGCTCGCGATCGAGGGGGTGGCGGATGCCGCTATGGAGCGGACCTATACGGATTTGATGATCAAGAAGTTTGATCAGCGTTTGGCGCAACTGGACCCACAGGCGCCTGATTACGCGGAACAGGTGGCTCAGATTCAGGGTGAGAAGGATATTTTCATTCTGGCCGACTGCCAGCGCCGGATGGAAAAGTACCCGAACGATTTACAAATCCGCTTTGAGCTGGGGCAACTCTACCTCAAGGTTGGCAAAGTGGCCGAGGCGATTCAGGAGTTTCAAAAGGCGCAAAACAATCCCCATCGCCGTTTGCAGTCCATGATGTACATGGCCAAGTGTTTTGCTTCGACCGGCAAGAACGACATGGCCGCGCGCAAATTACAGGATGCGCTCAAGGAAAAAGTTGGCTTCGACGAAGAGCGTAAAGAAATGATTTACGATCTAGGTTCCATTCTTGAAAAAATGGGCAAAAAAGAAGAGGCCATGGATCAATTCAAGCAAATCTACGAAATCGACATTGGCTACCGCGATGTGGCCAAGAAAGTCGATGATTACTACAGTGGGCAGGGTTGATTGCAGCCTTTATTGAACCACGGATTGGGACAAAGCCCGAAGAAATAATTCAACAGGAGCAAACAGAGAAAACGGAGGCGCTGTTGAGGATGTCTCAGAGTATGGAGTCCCGGATTTATCCGGCTGCGTGCTGATACTTTGTGGCGCGTCAGAACTTTCACGCGCGTGTCAGGTAAGTGCGCGTAACCGTCTGAAGACGGGACTCCATACTTTTCCAATGTCCGTGTTCCCCCGCAATCGCAGTGCTTACTTATTCCGGTTTAACAGGAAGGTGGCCAGCGCTTCCAAAGCGGCAGCTTTTCCTTTGAAGACCTTCAGCGAATCGAATGCGCGCGTCGTTAACTGCGCGGCAATCTTGCGCGATTTATCCAGTCCCACAATGGAGGGATAAGTCGCCTTTTGCGCCGCCGTGTCTTTGCCGGCGGTTTTGCCTAATTGTTCACTGGTTTGGGTGACATCCAGAATGTCGTCGATAATCTGAAAGGCGAGTCCCACGTTATAGCCGAAATCAGTCAATGCCTGCAATTGAGCGGGCGAGCAATTCGCGCTCATCCCACCCAATCGCACGGAACAGCAGAGCAGGGCAGAGGTCTTGCGTTCGTGAATATACTTAAGCTGTTGGGCGGTGGTTTTCTTGCCTTCCCCTTCGAGGTCGGCCACCTGGCCGGCGATGAGTTGGAGAGAGCCGGACGCCCGGACGATTTCCAGAATAATATCCTGATGCGAATAACGCGGCCAACCTTTGCTCTGGGCGGCGATTTCAAAGGCCTGCGTCAGCAAGCCATCCCCGGCGAGTACCGCGATGCCTTCTCCGAATACCTTGTGATTGGTCAGTTTGCCGCGCCGGTAATCGTCGTTGTCCATCGCGGGCAAATCATCATGAATCAGGGAATAGGTATGGATGCACTCCACGGCACAGGCGAGCGGCATAGCCGGTTCCCACTTGCCTCCGCAAGCCTCGGCGGCGGCCAGACACAAAGCGGGACGCATCCGCTTGCCCCCGGCAAAGAGCGAGTAACGCATCGCTTTATGGATGGTCGCCGGTTTGACCTTTTCCGCCGGCATGAAGCTATCCAGCGCCTCATTCACTGAGGTGGTGCATTCGTTCAAAAAAGCCGTTAAATCAAATTCTGACGGCTGGTTTTGCGTTTTGGCCCGCAAGGCAACTTTCGACATGGGGTGTTTTGTAAAGAAACCCAAGGACCTGCGCAAGCGCATTAGGGGCAGGCCGGTAAAAAGACGGCGATCCCGGATGTGTCGTTTCCAGGGTGAAATGACGCGGGGCAGGGGTAGCTCAAACTCGATTCCAGACTTTTTGAGAGGGGATGAGGATTGAATGGTTGTTTGCAGGCTCTTGAGGCTGTGTTGTTTGACCCGGTCCCGGAGGTGGGGCATGGTTAAAGCGGGTCCGTCCGGAAACTTTTCTATTGCGTTCTACGACAGGCATCTTATGCTCCCCTCCCTTTGATCGGTCGTTGATTTTGAACAAATGAATGGTGAACTTTGCAAAAAAGCTTTGGAGAAGGTTGGCAACCCCAACATTCTGGTAAATCTCGTTTCTCGGCGTGTGCGTCAGCTCACTACCGGCGGTGGCTCCAGCAGCCGTCCGCTGTTGGATGTGCCGGCCAGCATGGGAGCCGCTGACATTGCCCTGACGGAAATCATCGAAGAAAAGATGAGTTGGGAAATGTTGGAAGAGCAAGTCGGTGAAGAACCGGCGCCGAAGAAGCACAAGAAGGATTAATCTTTTCGTCTGTCCAGACAACAGCCAGAAGGCCAACCCTTCTGGCTGGTTTTGTTTATGGCTGACATATTAAGCAATTCGAAAGCGCGGCGCGATTACCACATTCTCGATACTTTCGAGGCTGGGAT
>JBEHZA010000048.1:0-17746 GCA_048497895.1 Verrucomicrobiota bacterium | reverse complement strand
TTCGTTCAGCGTGACGTTGACGAGAAAGCTGGGGCCGACGCGCAAGGCGATGTCGCGGAGTTCTTCCCACAAGGGATTGCCATTGGTGATGCCAAAGGTCGATTTCGGGTGGCCGATGTTCTTCGTGCCGTGGTTGCTCATGACGGTAGTCAACCCGGCGCAACCGGGCATGATGCCCTTGGGACCGCCGCTGAAACCGGCGAAGAAATGGGGTTCGATAAAGCCGGTGACGATGCGAACATCCGCGGTGACGACGTGACGATTGATCAAGGCAGGGGTGCCATCGCGCGTAGTGCCGACCTGCACGAGGGCTTCCGGATTTTCCGGTTCGTGATTGAGCACACGGTAATTCCGGACGACTTCCGGGGTCAGCATTTGTTCCAATTCGGCCTGCGTATTGGGGCGATGGGTGCCGAGTTGGTTCAAGAGGGTGATATTTTCGCGCGGCAGATGCTTTAAATGATCCAGTAGCCAGGGGATGAGGCGGTCGTTCGGAGTCGCGCGGGTAATGTCGGTAAAGAGAAGGCAAACTTTGTCCGTGGGCTTGATTAATTCCAGCAGGGGCTGGGCGCCGATGGGTGCTTGCAGGGCGCGAATAACAGCGGCGCGTTCATCGGGCAGACCGGGAGTGTGAGCGGGTTCGATGATGGTAGTGCGGTCTTCCGGCAACTCAATCGTCAGATGGCTCTGACCGTACGCGAGGTTTATTTTCATGGATGCGGCATGCTGCTGCGGTGGAGAGAATATTCCGCAGGAGTGGAGTTACGCAAACAGGAAGTGGGTGATTGGGAGGAGACGTTTAGAGAAACGTTTGTGCGGGTGAATACTGTGAGAAAATTCGGAGCGACTTGTTTTTTTACCTTGCTGCGACCGGGGACGGTCGCTGTCCGGGCGGAAAAGAAATGGTGGGTTGGGAGAGATTCGAACTCTCAACCAACGCCTTAAAAGGGCGCTGCTCTACCATTGAGCTACCAACCCACCGAAATTTCCTCAGTTCAGGAAACTGAGCCGCGAAAGTTAATCGACGGCTAACGATGGCGCAAGCACTTTTCTCAAGCATTTACGAACGCGCAAAATTTAAAAAGAAACTGGCGGTCTGCTTTCGCAGACCGCCAGGCAACAACTCAATTTTAGAAGAGCGCTAAACCGGAGGCCTAACGCGTTCAGGAGGGTTTATGGCAGGGCCGTTTGCCCGCACCATGATAGCGCGAGCGGAATGACATACTTCATTTCGTTGCGCGAAATGTTGTATTTTCTTCATGCCATCCTTATAGCATGGGCCGTACCAACCCGTAATACGTTGATAATCAAGTAAAGTTCGCGTAAAAAACCCTTAATTAAAGGCATGCTGGCTATTTTTATACAGAACGCCGCGCAAATGGATTCAGGGGCGGAGCGGAATCGGTGATTATTTGACAGTGCTACGCTTGATGCCGCGGTGATCGGGCACAAAAGTAAGGTGCGGGCGTTTTTGGAGAAGGTAGGCTTTTTCCACGCTGAAGGTGGATTTGCCGGCGAGAGAAATGGCTTCGAGGGCTTCCCAGCCAGTGAGATTCCACGCGGCGAAGGTGTGACGAAAGAAATGCCAGGATTGAGGAGATTTTTCACCGGGGAAAAAATCAGCATCGAGAGATTGCTGGAGGATGGGCAAGAGGTAATCCCAATCGCGGTCGTTAAATTCCGCGTGGGGAATGAACATCCGTTGTTTGATGAGGTCGGCCATTTTCGCGTGCTTGATGACACCCAGCGGTTCCGTGGGGTCTTCATCCGTGTGGAGCAGGAGCAAAGGGGGGCGGAAGGTGACGATGATGTGGGTCTGATTGGTGATGGCTTTGACGGCATCCAGCAAGGTGAGCGGGCCAGCGGGCAACGTGACGCGGGCGCGGCGGAAAAAATAAAACTCATCGGTAGCGCCCGGCAGGAGGACGAGAGCTTTGACGGTTTGATTGGATTGAAAGGAGGGGAGCATGACGCTGGCGAGATTCACGCGGGTAATCTCGGTGGCGTTGGTGCAGAGCGGCATGGTGGCCAGGGCTTCGGTCCAGGTTTCGGCGCAGAGCGGACGCGTCAACAGCAGGAGGAATAAGAGCCAAATTGAACCGGCAGTGAAGGAACGACTTGATGAGGGCCGCGTGGCGCCGGGGGTAACGTTCATGGCGTTAAAAGGAGAGTTGCACGATGCGTTCCTGGATTTGCCCGGTCCAGCGGACAATATAACTGGTGATACGGTAAATTTCTTCCAATCGCGCGAGGGGCAGGGCCTGGGAACGGAGTGAGTCGCCAATCGGCGGGGCTTGTTGCCACGGTACGTTCATGGCTTCGAGTTCGGTAGCAATTTGATCGCGCATGGCGTGAATGCGTTGTTGCAGGGCGTTCAATTGATCGACCCATTCCATGCCTTTTTCAAAGAGAGCGACCTGAAGCAAGGGGGATTTCACGATGGCTTTTTCCGCGAGGAAGGCGTCCACTTTCCGGCAGGCCTGACCGACTTCGACGAAGAGTTCCAGGGTGCCAGCGGGAACGTTCTGTACCTCAGGTGGCTTGGCGCCGAGTTCGAGGATGAGCAGATGACGCAAACGATCCTTGGTTTCGCTCAAGGTGTGATAGGCGGCGTTCAGTTCCACGTAACGGTCGTTGATGGCCTGCTTTTCGGCTTCGGCGGCATTATGCGAACGGTCGGGGTGCGTGGTGGAGGAAAGGGTGTGGTAACGGCTTTTGAGAGCTTCCAGGTCCAGCCAGGGCCGGCGCGCTTCACCGAGGAGTGCGAAGTAGTCGGTCATGGAGGGGGAAAATCAGCGTGCGGGGTGGAAAACCGGCCATCCGGCGGCGCGTCAGGCGCTGAAACTCTCGCCGCAAGAACAACTGGTGGCGGCGTTGGGGTTTTTGACTTTGAAGCCGCCTTCCTGCAAGGCGTCCACGTAATCCAGTTCGGAGCCGGTGACGTAAAGGGCGCTCTTGGGATCGACGACGACGCGAATGCCGCTGGTATTGACGAGAATATCGCGATTGGCGGGTTGATCCTGCAAATCCATTTTATATTGCAGGCCGGAACATCCACCACCGACGACGGCTACGCGCAACACGCCGGTGGGACGGCCTTGCTTGGTCAGGAGAGAGCTGACCTTGCGGGCCGCATTTTCCGTGACGCGAATCAACCGTTCATCACCGACGCGAAAGTTCGGTTGGGCGCTGGTCTTATTGGCGGTGGCGGCAATCATATCCGCACGAAGTTACTGTGAATCAGGGGGAGCGTCAACAGGTGGGATTTAACCGCTAATCAGCGCTGATGGACGCTAATGGGAAAAGGGGAGAATGATTATTGAGGAACACTCAACATGCGACCAGCCTTTCAATTTGCATCTTCACCCTGTTCAGATGCTCCTTGAGGTTGGCTAGCTTTAACGTTGCATGCCGTGCAGAAGTTCATCGATCACGGGATCCATCTTGATCTTGGTCCGTTCCCACTTCATCAATGACAAGCCACCGCCGCCGCGAAGGTGGTATTCCGCGCGGGCAATTCGACGTCCTTCCTTATCAATACTAATCGTTGCGTCAGTCAGGTATGGAGTTAAATCCCATTTGCGGAAGGCGACGTAACTTACGACGTAGGCGTCTTTCACGTCAGCACTCTCAGAGACAATGGTTGCAGCAATGCCGTGTCGTGCGAATCCGTCAACGAGCACATCGAGAAAGTCCGCGACAGCAACTTTTGGATTTGTGCGAATGAAAACGGTAGTCATTTTTTCGTTTGCTGGAACTGGGCGAACACTGATGGCCGTGCATCCAGAAAAGCAGAGGGACAGAGCGGCGACCAGCAGTGCAGGGTATTTCAGAAGAGAGCTATTCATAGGGTGATGGACTAGTTTAGCGACTCGCGATGGACTTACTCAACTTTAGCATTTTACTGTTCACTAAGAGTAACGATTAGATTGCTGTTTTGCGTCCGATCCTTGTTCATTAATTGCTTGTAAGGCGGGTAGAACGGGTTGTCCAATGTTATTTGGCTGGGCGGGTTGGTTCCTGATTCGTAGCATCCGGACGTGAGTCGGCTTTGCTTTTTTTGGGCGTGGAGTGGAAGTGATGCCGAGACACGAATAATGATCCGACTTACATCGGATGCTACGAGGATTGAGATCAAACCGCTAATTTGCGCTGATCGACGCTGATGGGGAAGGAGGAGAGGTGGAAAATGACGAATTACCGAATGACAAAGCACGAACGAAATCCGAAATAGTCGCAGTGTCGGGTGCCACCCTTTCAGGGTGGAGAACATTGGAGGCTGTACCGGGGGTGAATCCGTCGGGACCAAGAGACGAATTCACCCCCGGCTAATTTCTATCATCCCTTCGGGATGGAGGGAAGGGAGCGAGGACTTTGTATGAGATAAAGATGAGTGAAAGTGAGCGAGATAACGGGAGCGGTAGATAATGCGATTCAGTCGTCGCTGGGACTATTTGGGGAGTGGGGTTTTCAGTTTTTCTTGCAAGAAACCGAAGAGGTCGGGGAATTGGTTCGGGCCCATGGAGCCGGGGTAATAAAATTTGTAATCCACGCCGAGCGTTTTGAGTTTTTCTGCCAGTCCGGCGCCGAAGTTCGCGGAGTGCGGCGGGTCTTTGAAGGGTTGGCCGAGAGTGGGGACGTTGTCGTAGAAGAGAAAGACGGGTGGGGCAGCTTTGGTGGCGAGCAGGTAGGGAGAGAACTCCTGAATCCAGGGCATGAGCGTTTCCCGTTTATCGAGGAATTCCTGCATGGTCGCGAGCGTGAAAGCGTGATGGCCGTAATTGTTGTTCGGAATCCACTCTTTCATTTGCCGGGGATCGAGCGAGGTCTGAGGGACGAAGGTCACCGCGCAAAGCAGGTGGGTGGATTCGCGGGCGATGGGATCGGCACTGGCAGGATTGGCGAGGTCGGAGTGAAAGGCCAGCCAGAGGATGTTGAATCCGCCCGCGGAACCGCCACAGCCGGCGATGCGGGTTTTATCGAGGTGCCACTCGGCGGCTTTGCTGCGGACGAATTGCAGGGCGCGGGCGGAATCGTCGAGGCAGGCTTTGACTGGTGGATAAATCTTTTCTGCCGTGGCGTCCGGGAGGAGTCGGTAATTGATGGAGACGACGGAGATGCCGGATTTAAGGCACTGGGCGAGGAAGTCCGGGTTTTGCTTGTCACCGCTCATCCAGCCGCCGCCGTGGATGAAGAAGAGCAACGGGGCAGGTTGTTCCGATTGGGCACGATAGAAATCGAGCACCTGCTTTTCATGCTGGCCGTAATGGACGTTCGCCTGCGTTGGGACCGGGGCTGCGGGCGTTTGGGCGTATCCGTGAAGGCAGACCGAAAGCAGGGCCGTAAGGATGGCGAAGGAGCGAAACAGGTGGAGTCTTTCGATAGCGATTGGCGCGTATGATTCAGGTTGAGGTTGGAATTTGCTCTTCAAACTTTGCATAATGATCTAAATAATCGGTAATTTCGCGACGGACTGTTTCCACGTCGCCATAGGTGCCGCTTTTCGCCAGAGACAAGCTGTCATCAAGCTCGTTAGCTCGATCATACTCTGGCGATGGCAGATCTCCTTGTGAAATTTCCAAGGCCAGTTTGAGCGCTGATTCCTGGGTGAGCGTGCCGTCATTTAACTGACGACGGATCAAAGCCAGAATCATGTAGCCCGGAGTATATGAGTTTCCACCGCCAGCGACTTGACTCAGCAAATTATCGACGTCTTCCGGCCGGCGGTTGGCGGCTACAGCCAACTCGGTAAATGGATAGGTGGCGATTGACTCCGCAGCAATCACGGAATCGGCCCATTTTTCAACGGCAGCCGTGTTGAGCAGACCAGCCCGTAATCCGAGACAGAAAAAGCGGGCAATTTCTGCGGTGGTAGCCATGAGTGGTGGTCGATTAGTCAACGTGCGGTCAGACCGGTCATCTGTCCTTGGTCATGAATTTCTTGTAGACCGGAAGGAACGGGTTGTCGAATATTAGTTTGGTTTTGAGATTTCGGATGCAGTCCAGTGGGTGGGTTGACGGCATAGTTTTGTCAGGCATAGGGCGTTCGTTTTTGCGCCGCGCGCAATTTTCCGGGGCTATCCTCGAGTTCTTTTCCGAATTCATGGCTTGGGTGTAGAATCCGGTATTCACTGCCCAATTCCGTTTGTAGCTGTTCCCACAATGCCAGACCTTTTTCGTCGTAAAGCCGCTGGTCTAACTGTGAGGCCACTCCCTCACCTGATTCACAGAGTTCAAGATGCCAGTGATTAAAATCGGCAAGTTGCGCTCGCAAAGAATCGCTAATTGGCAATTCGACTTCGCCCACCGGCCCGATGTTCATGAGTTCTTCGTTAAGCCACGATAACGGGCCGTGATGACAACAGTAGAGCAGGATGGTTTTCATGTGTGCCAAAGAGCGCTCCGTAAGCTCCGGCTTCCTCTGGTAAATTATGTGCTATTTTGCCGCCGATCCTTGTTCATGAATTGTTTGTAAGGCGGGCGGAATGAATTGTCCAAGGCTTAATTGGGTTGGTGGGTTGACGTGAGGGTTTTTTGACGGTTCGGTTCTGCCGTCCCTACGGGACTCGATTTGTTGGTGTCGGTACCCACCGATGAATCGGTGGGCTATTGTCGGATGTCCCTACGGGACTTCTGGAGAAATCATAGGGAAAAAATCATGATCCCGGGACGGGGTGTTTGGGGCCGAACTGCGGGTGACGCAGAGGAATATTCCTTAGCGGAGGGTGCGGACTTGTTTGCGAGCGATGTAGGGGTCGAGGCGGGCGAGGAGGAAATAGGCCCAGCGTTCTTTGACATGGTGCCAAAGGGAGCGCGATTGCTTCCAGGTAGCGGGGTCAACGCGGCGGCAATGCGGGAGGTGGGCTGCGAACAGGGCACGGGCATCGGCGACGGGTGTATGGTCCGTCAGCCGGAGGAGCAATTCATAATTAATATAGAGACTGCGGGTGTCGAGATTGGCGGAGCCGACATACGCCGCGTCATCAATCACAATCAATTTCTCATGCAGAATCTGGGGTTGATATTCGTAAATCTCCACGCCGGCACTCAGGAAGCGTTGATAAAGCCGCTGGCTGGCGAGCAGCGAAAGGGGCACATCGGAACGGGCGGGCAGAATCAATTGCACCCGGCCGCCCCGGCGGGCAATGCGCAGCAGGCTGCGGCGGATGCGCCAACTGGGCAGGAAATAGGCGGCGATGATTTGAACGGAGTGCGCTTTGGCCAGGTCTTTGCGCAGGGACATAGCGATGGGGTTGCGGCGCAAACCGGGACCGCTGAAAAGAAGTTCGCAGCCGTCACATTGCTGGCGTTTCCGGGCGAAGGCTTTTTTCAAACGGGCAAAGAAACGGCGGTGAAAGGCGGCTTTGCCGAACATTTCATCGAAGGAATGGGCGAGTTCATGCGCCACCGGGCCGTCAATCCTGACGCCAAGATCGCGCCAGCCACGGGAGACGCCATCGCCTTCGTATTCCGGGGCGATATTGTAGCCGCCGATGAAGGCGGTGCGGTCATCGCAGACGAGCAGTTTCCGGTGGTTGCGCAGAAAGAAACGGCCCCAGCGAAACGGGTTGAAGCGATGCACCCGGCCGCCTTTATCCAGCAAAGGCTGCCAGAAGGCTTCGGGCAGTTCCGTCGAGCCGATGGCATCAATCAGGACGAGCACATGCACGCCACGGGCGCGGGCGTCCATCAGGGCGGCGCGAAATTTTTCACCGAGCGGGGATTGCCGGTAGATGTAGGTTTCAAAGCGGATGATGGTTTTGGCCGCGGCAATGGCGGCGAGCATCGAAGCAAAGGCTTCGTCGCCCGTGGTCAACCAGTGAAACTTGTGAGTTGCCGAAATCACGTTGTGGGGGAACCTTACGGTTTCAAAGACGCGTTGGCAAATGACGGATGGGTTTTAAGTGAAGTGAGTTTTATTTTATGGTGGGTGATTTAGAAACGGGCAATGGGTGCGCTGACCCTCAGGTAGGACATATTCCCTGGGCATTGAACGCGAGCTTTACAAAGCGCCAGGGGACTGGCGCAGTCCAAGACGCTAGCGCGAGGGTTGGGGACGGTGGAAACGGTGGATTGGTGGATAGTTCCTTTCCCCTCACCCCGGCCCTCTCCCGGTGGGAGAGGGAGGACCACTTTCCAGTCGTGGTGGTGGTCGGATCGTGCTGATTAATTGAGGGACGTTTTGGTGGGCGACGGTGATTGGAAAATATGCGAAAATGAGAAAATTTTAATTCTGTTCAAATAAATGACGGCATTGGGCATCTTATCGGTATGAAGCGTTGGTTAAAGAGTTGGCTGGTTCTGTCGTGTCTGGTGTGGGCCACGTCGTTGCACGCGGCGAATACGCAGGTGCGGCTGTTGTTATCGCTGCAAGCGGCGAAGCCGGGTGAGACCGTGATGGCGGGCATTCAGCTTAAGATGAATCCCACGTGGCATACCTATTGGGTGAACGCGGGGGATTCCGGCATGCCGACGAAAATCGAGTGGCAGCTTCCCGAGGGAATCACGGCGGGGGAAATTGCCTGGCCGGTGCCGGAAAAGGACGTGGCTTCCGGATTGACGACTTTTATTTATCGCAATGAGGTGTGGTTGCGAGTGCCGTTGAAGATTGCGGCGAATACGGTCAGTGGCACGAAGGAAATTAAGGCAAAGCTTTCGTGGCTGGAATGTGCGGAGGTGTGTGTGCCGGGTAAGGCGGAAGTGCAGGCGACGTTGACGGTCGGTAATGAAACGAAACCGACGCCGGAAGCGGCGGTGATCGAGATGGCGGCGGAGCGATTGCCGAAACCGGCGGCGAGTCTGGCGGTCAAGGCGTATTGGGAAAAGGAAGGAACGGAGGATACGCGGCCAGTGATTCTGGAAATTCCGGCCTCAGCCAAGGGCAAGGAATGGGATTTTTTTCCCTACAGCGACAAAGCTTACGAAGTGGATGGAGCGGTGGAGAAAGTGGGCGTAGATGCAGCGGGTTTCCGGTTCCGCAAACTCATCAAGAAATCCGGCGATAAATGGCCGGAACAATTGGCGGGTTTGGTGGTCGGTGGTGAGAAGTCGGATAAACCGGGCGTGGGTTATGAAACCAAGGTGAGTATTTCGGCGACGGCTGTTCCCGCTTTGGCCTTGCCTACGACGCCTTCGGTCAAAGCGGACGATTTGCCAGCGGCACCCAAGCAACCGCTGATTCTCATGTTGGGCCTGGCGTTTCTGGGTGGTCTGATTTTGAACATCATGCCGTGCGTGTTGCCGGTGATTGCGCTCAAGATTCTTGGATTCGTGAACCAAAGCCGCGAAGCGCCGGGACAGGTGCGCAAGCTGGGATTGATTTATGGCGTGGGAGTGCTGGCATCGTTTCTGGTGCTGGCGGGACTGGTGATTGGGGTGCAGCAGGCCGGGCGAGCGGCCAGTTGGGGGATGCAATTCCAGAACACGCAATTTCTAGTGGCGATTACGGCGCTGGTAGTTCTGGTGGCGCTGAATTTGTTTGGCCTGTTTGAGGTGACTTTGGGTGGCACAGCGATGGGAGCCGCAGGGCAGTTAGCCACCAAACATGGAGCCTCGGGCGCGTTCTTTAACGGGGTGTTGGCGACGGCGTTGGCGACGCCTTGCACGGCGCCGTTTCTGGGGGTGGCATTGGGTTTTGCTTACGGCATCAAGTCGCCGCCAATCGTACTCATGATTTTTCTAACGGTGGGATTAGGATTGGCAGCGCCCTACGTGATTTTAAGCTGGCATCCGGCGTGGCTGAAATTTTTGCCAAGACCGGGCGCGTGGATGGAGAAATTCAAAATCGCCATGGGCTTTCCAATGCTGGCGACGGCGATCTGGTTGTTTTCACTGGCCGCGCCAAATTTCGGCAAGAACGGCGCGTTCTGGCTGGGGATGATGCTGGTGCTGCTGGCGTTGGCAGCGTGGATTTGGGGTGAATTTATTCAGCGCGGCAGCAAACGCAAGGGGTTGGCGTGGGTTTTGGTGATCGGATTACTCGGGTTTGCTTACGGTTATATTTTGGAAGGACAATTGCACTGGCGTTCGCCGTTCGTGCCGACGGCCAAAGTGGGGGAGACTGATTTGCAAGAGAGTCCTGATGGCATTCCGTGGAAGGCGTGGAGCGCGGCGGCGGTTAACGAAGCGCGTAAAGCGGGCAAGCCGGTGCTCGTTGATTTTACGGCGGACTGGTGCGCGACTTGCCAGGTGAATAAGAAGACGAGCATTGAAATTGAATCCGTGCGGGCGAAATTAAAAGCACTGGGAGCGGTAGCGTTGCTGGGGGATTATACGCATGAAGACCCGTTGATCACGGCGGAATTGCAACGATATGGCCGGGCGGGTGTGCCGCTGGTGCTGGTGTATCCCAAAGATACGAATGCTCCGGCGATTGTGCTGCCGGAATTTTTAACACCAGGCATTGTGCTGGAGGCGCTCGAAAAGGCGGGCAAGTGACCGCCGCAATCCATTCTCGACGCGTGACAGGCCGCCTTGTAAATTCTTTCTGTCTATATGGGCAATAAACCAAAGCCGCTGGTCGGCATTATCATGGGCAGTCAATCGGACTGGGAAACCATGCAGCATGCCGCGACACAACTGGACGAATTGAAAGTGCCGTACGAGGCGCAAGTGGTCTCGGCGCATCGCACGCCGGATTTGCTGTTTGAATATGCGGCTACGGCGGCGGATCGCGGCTTGGAAGTCATTATTGCGGGTGCGGGTGGCGCGGCGCATTTGCCCGGTATGACGGCCTCGAAGACCACGCTGCCGGTGTTGGGTGTGCCGGTGGAATCGAAAACTTTGAAAGGCATGGACTCCTTGCTCTCGATTGTGCAAATGCCCGGTGGTGTGCCGGTGGGAACCATGGCCATTGGCAAGGCGGGAGCGATTAACGCAGCGTTATTGGCGACGGCGATTTTGGGCAATAAATACCCGGAATTTCGCGCGGCTTATGATGAATTCCGCCGGGCGCAAACGGCGCGTGTGATGGAAAACCGGCAATTAAAATAAGCCGCAGCTTAACTTTTTTGATTCGTGAACGGAGCTTCTCAACCCATTCTTCCCGGAGCCACTATCGGTATCCTGGGCAGTGGCCAGCTTGGCCGCATGTTTGCACTGGCGGCGCGTTCGCTGGGGTATCGCATCATCGTTTATTCACCCGAGAAGGACGCGCCAACGGCGGCGGTGGCGGATAAAGAATACGTGGGCGATTACACGGATCTGGATAAGATTCGTGCCTTCGCCCGGGAAGTGCAGGTGGTGACGTTTGAGTTTGAGAATGTACCCTCAATCACGACGCATGCGGCCGCGGAAATTGTGCCGGTGCGTCCGGATGGGCAAGTGCTGCACATCACCCAAAACCGGTTGCGGGAGAAAACATTTTTGCGCGATCACGGGTTTCCGGTGACGCCGTTTCGGGCGATCAATTCGCTGGCGGATTTGGAGGCGGCGGCGCGCGACTTGGGCCTGCCTGCCGTGTTAAAGACGGCGAACTTTGGTTACGATGGCAAAGGGCAGGTGAAGCTCACGAGCCGGGAGCAACTGCCAGCGGCGTTCGCAGGACTTAATGGGACCGAAGGAATTTACGAAGCGTTCGTGGCGTTTGAAAAGGAATTGTCGGTGGTGGGCGCACGGACCTTGAACGGTGAGTTCTCGGCGTTTCCGGTGTTTGAAAACACACACGCGAATCACATTCTCGATATTACCTTCGCGCCCGCTGAAATTGGCATGGGGCTGGCAAAAGAAGCATGCGATCTGGCAGCGGGGATTTTGGAAAAACTGAACGTGATCGGTTTGCTGACGGTGGAATTATTCCTCACGAAGGACGGTCGTATTCTCGTGAACGAACTGGCGCCGCGCACGCATAATTCCGGGCATCTGACGATTGATGGTTGTGTGACGAGCCAGTTTGAACAACAGGCGCGGGCGGTGTGCGGGTTGCCGCTGGGTTCTTCGGAATTGCGTCAACCGGCAGCGATGGCGAATCTGCTGGGGCATCTCTGGGCGCAGGGCGAGCCAGACTGGGCGGCGGCATTGCGCGATCCGCTGGTGAAGCTGCATCTCTACGGCAAGACGCAAGCGCGCGTGGGGCGCAAGATGGGGCATTTGAATGCGACGGGCAAAACCGTGGCGGAAGCGGTGGCACGCGTGAAACAGGCGCGTGAGGCGTTGATCGGTGGCTGATGATTCAACGGATGCGTCACTGGCACTCACTCAATTTTTAACGATGCAAGTGGTAACCTCAGTGGCGGCGATGCAACGACTGGCGCGCCGCTGGCAGCGTGACGGAGTCAAGATCGGTTTTGTGCCGACGATGGGCTATCTGCACGACGGCCATATCAGTCTCGTTCGTCAGGCGCGGCAACTTGTGCGGCGTAGCGGCAAGGTGGTGGTCAGCATTTACGTGAACCCGACTCAATTCGCGCCCACGGAGGATTTATCCAAATATCCGCGGGATTTTGCGCGGGACAAAAAGCTGTGTCGTGATGCGGGTGTGGATGTGATTTTTGCGCCGACGGATCGGGAGATGTATCCGGCAGAGGAGAGCGAAAAGTTCAGCACCTATGTGGTGGAGGAAACATTGTCGCGTGGTATGGAAGGGGCTTCACGGCCAACTCATTTTCGCGGAGTAACAACGGTGGTGGCGAAGTTGTTCAATATTGTATTGCCGGACGTGGCGGTATTTGGAGCGAAAGATTTTCAGCAGGCAGCAGTGGTGCAGCGGATGGTGCGGGATTTAAATTTTCCGTTGAAAATGGTGGTATCACCGACGCGACGCGAGCCGGATGGTCTGGCGATGAGTTCGCGGAATAAATACCTTTCACCCGAGGAACGTTCTCAAGCGTTAATTCTCTCGCGGGCGACGCGGGAGGCGAAAGAGGTGGTTAAAAATGTTAAAGGGGGCAAAAAGTTTGTCCTCGCGGCGCAATTGAAAGAACGGCTGGCTACGTTGATTGCGACACAGCCCGCTGCGCGATTGGATTACATAGAGTTCTTTGACCCGAAAACTCTGTTGCCGCAGGACAAAGTGACACGGGGGAGTCAGATGGCCCTAGCGGTGTTCGTGGGCCGGACTCGACTTATCGATAATGCTTTGTTGTAATCAGGGCACCACCGAAACAGTATGAATCGTCAAATTGCCAAATGGATCGGGATAGTGGTTGGGATCATGCTTGGCGATTTTTGTGTGGTGCACGTGTGGGCGCATTATCGTGAGATACCGGTGTATGTGCTTGAACAACGCTCCCCGACAGGGAAGATCCTGGCGAGAATGGGTGGACCTACTTCAAAATTTGCCACCATGCCGATAACAATTCAGGTGCCTTACGAGCGGGCAGCGGATAAACGTATTTCTCCCGCAGACATCGCTGCTATTCGATGGCAATTGGAGTGGCACCGCGGAGTTCCTTATTTCCCTCAATCGATTGAGATTCTGCATGGTGGCGATGTTGAAGCTATTCGGTTTCGAAGGTTATCAATAGAGATCGTTATTTTGTCCAAAGTCGAAGGACAGTGGACGGTTGTAACAGCGAGCGAAGGCAAACTGCACCCTTGCGGTTTCACGCCTACTTTGTGGACGAATATTTGTGAGCTGGCCGGTCTTTAAATTTTCATGAAGCAATTTGATTTTCTTGTTTTGGGCAGTGGTATTGCGGGGTTGACCTTTGCATTGAAGGTGGCGCCGTTTGGCAAGGTGGCGATTGTCACCAAGAAGAATCGCGCTGAATCCAATACGAACTACGCGCAGGGCGGGATTGCAGCGGTGACGTCGAAGGAAGATTCCTTTGAGATGCACGTGCGCGATACGCTGGAATCGGGCGCGGGCTTGTGTCACGAAGATGCGGTGCGGACGATTGTGGAGGAAGGACCGGCGCGCATTGCGGAATTGATTGAACTGGGGATGAAGTTTTCGGAGCGGGAAATTCCGGCCTCCAACGGCGAACGTGAATTGGATCTCGGACGCGAAGGCGGTCATTCCAAACGGCGCATTCTGCACGCGAAAGATGTGACGGGCCGGGAGATTGAACGCGCTTTGCTGGCGGCGGTGGCGGCGCAACCGAATATTCAGATTTTCGAGAATCATTTCACGATTGATTTAATCACGACGCAAAAATTGGGTTACGTCGGGACCAACCGTTGTCTTGGCGCTTACGTGTTAATCAAGAGCACTGGCCAGGTGGAAACGTATGTCTCGCCAGTCGTGGTGCTGGCGACGGGTGGGTGCGGAAAAGTTTATCTTTACACGACAAATCCGGATATTGCGACGGGTGACGGGGTGGCGATGGCGTATCGCGCGGGTGCAGCGGTGGCGAATATGGAGTTCGTGCAGTTTCATCCCACGTGTCTGTATCATCCGAAGGCGAAATCATTTCTCATCAGTGAAGCGGTGCGGGGCGAGGGCGGAGTGCTCAAGAGCGTTACGGGTGATGAATTCATGGATAAATATCATCCGCTCAAATCCCTGGCGCCGCGGGATGTGGTGGCGCGGGCGATCGACAGCGAGATGAAACGGACGGGTGCAGATTTTGTGCACCTGGACATCACGCACAAACCGGCGCGATTTATCATTGAACGTTTTCCGAATATTTATAACACATGCCTCGGTTACGGCATTGATATTACGAAGGAGCCTATTCCAGTGGTGCCGGCGGCGCATTATCAATGCGGTGGAGTGCAGACGAATTTGAATGGCGAAACGGAAATTGCCGGGCTCTATGCGGTGGGTGAAGTGGCTTGCACGGGTTTACACGGTGCGAATCGACTGGCGAGTAATTCACTTTTAGAAGCGCTGGTGTGCTCGCATCGCGCGGCGCAACAGGTCTGCGCGCAACGTCCGTCCTTGTCCGAAGTGAAGATACCGGACTGGCAATCAGGGCGGGCACAAAATGCAGATGAGCTAGTGGTGGTTACGCACAACTGGGATGAAATCCGCCGGTTGATGTGGGATTACGTGGGGATTGTGCGGACGAACAAGCGATTGCAGCGCGCGTTGAAGCGCATCACGAATTTGCAGGAGGAAATTCAGGAGTATTACTGGGATTTTATCGTGACGAGCGATCTGCTGGAGTTGCGCAATATTGCGACGGTGGCGGATTTGATTGTGCGTTGCGCGTTGATGCGACCGGAAAGCCGGGGGCTCAATTACAATCTCGATTACCCGCAGGCGGACCCGGCCTGGGCGCAGCGGGACACGGTGTTGCGAAAGAGCGATTAACCCGCCGGAATAATGGCGGCACGATGGCCACCCGCTTCGCGCTGGCGGGCTTCGGTTTCGTTATGACAACGGTAAACGGCTTTGATACATTCAGTGCAGGTGCGAATATCGGTTTCACCCGCGTCGTACAGTTTTTCCCAATCGCCGGGGCATTCGCCGGTCGCCAGTTTGTCGCAACGAACAATCGGTATCATGGGGTGAATTATAGCGGAGATTTTTAATTCTGCAAAGGTTGCGGTGAGGATTTCTGGAGTAGTGAAGAAGAGGGGTGAATGAAAATTTATTCAACTACGGAACGAATGTGAGCGCAACGAAGCTCCAGGGGACTGAAGCAGTCCAGGACGCTGGCGCGAGGATTTAGATGCCTTGGATTTTACGATGACTTAAGGCGCTTCGTGCCAGGGTTGGCCTTGTTCGTAGAGTTGCAGGCGTTTTTTTAGTTGCGCGATCAGGTCGGGCTGTTGGGTGGGCAGTGCCAGTTGGAGGGCTTGTTTGGCAGTGGTCACGGCCTGCACAAAATCTCCGCTTTCGGCATAAGCGGCGGCCAAGGTGTCGAGCACTTCACCGTTCTGGCGTTGGGTTAATTGCGCGGCCTGAGTGGCGAGAGCGACTGCTTCAACACCATTGCGCAGACGGGCATTGGAGGAGGTGGCAAGCAAGCGGGCCAGCAGGTTGAGAGTGGCGGGCGAATCAGCTTTGAAACGCAAGGCCGCGCGCAGTTCCGCAATGGCGTCGGCGGTTTTGCCTTGCCGCAGATCAGCAGTGGCGAGGCGGTAATGCACGTTGGGATAGGCGGGGGAGAGTCGGATGATTTCAGTGAATTGAGCGGCGGCTTCATCCCAGCGGTTCAGCAATCCGAGAGCCATGCCCAGGTTGTAACGGGCGGGGAGCAACGTGGGATCGGCTTGCACGGCGAGTTGGTAATGCGGGATGGCGTCGGCTGGCTGACCTTGCGTAACGAGCAGGGCGGCGAGATTGTTATGCGCTTTGGCGTAACGTGGTTTGAGCACGATGGCCCGTTCATAGTGTGACTGCGCTTCGATGATTTTGCCGGTTTGTTCCAGCGCGGCACCGAGATTGAAGTGCGCTTCCGGATCGTCGGGTTGCAATTGGAGGGCGCGTTGATAATTGGGAATGGCTTCCGCGATTTGGCCATTGGCTGCCAGCGCGGCGCCGAGATTGTTATAAGCGGGTTGATATTCCGGATCGGCGCGCAGGGCTTCCCGATAGTAACCGATGGCCTCCGCACTCTTATGCAAGCGTTCTGAAGCGAGGCCGAGATTATTCCACGAGGCGGCGTGATTGGGGCGGATTTTAATGGCCGCTTGAAAGTGAGGCAGGGCTTCCGCCACGCGGTTTTGTTCCAGCAATGCGGAGCCGAGGTTGTTTTCCGCCACCGGATTTTGCGTGGTGACTTGCAAGGTGTGGGTGAACAGCGTTTCGCTGTTTTGCCAATAACTGAGTTGGCGGTGGGTTAGCAACAGACAGGTGACGACGGCGATGGCAGCCGCTCCAGCGCATAGTTCGCGGGGTAAACGCCAGTGCACAGCGGCATCGGCGGTTCCCCACACCAGCATGAGGAGGAGACCAATGGAGGGCAGGTAGGTGTAACGATCTGCCAGAGCTTGCCCACCGACTTGCACCAAGCCAATCGTGGGCACAAGCACGCCGAGATACCAGCACCAGCCGATCAACAGATAGGGATAGCGCCGGGCTTGCCACACAGCGACGGCGGAGAGGCTGATGAGCAACGCCAGCGAGCCGAGGATCCGGATCATGGGCCAGCTTCCCGGATGCGGGTAAAACACGGCCAGTTTTAGCGGCCAGAAGAACATTCCGAGATAAGTGGCATAAGCGACCAGTGCGTTGCCGAGACGGCTGAGCAGGGGCAGGCGGTCGATTTGTAAAACTACGCCGCCGGAGTTTTGCGCGTGATATGTCATGACTGCCAATACCAGCGATAAAGCGAATAGTGGGGCTTTCTCCCGTAACAGCCCGGGGAGTGTGGCCTTGATTTTCGGCCATGATGCGCGTGTGAAAACATCGGCCAAGGCCCAACGCTTTAACGGCCAGGCATCGAGCAGCAATAGTGCAAAAGGCAGCGTGACCAGCATCGGTTTCGTTAGAATCGCGAGTGCAAATACGGTGATCAACATGCCGTAACGCGTCCGGGTGGATTTTTCGCGATAGCGGAGATAGGTCAACGTCGTGAGCAGCCAGAAGAACGTGCACAGGACATCTTTGCGTTCGGCAATCCACGCAACCGATTCCACGCGCAAAGGATGCCAGGCGAACAAAGCTGCGACTGTTGCGCTCCGCCAGACGCCATCCGTCAAGCGATACAACAGCCAGAAAAGCAGACCGGCACTGAGCCCATGAATCAGCGCGTTGATCAAGTGAGGTGGGCCGGGATTTAAGCAAAACAACTGGCAGTCGATCAGGTGAGAAATCGAAGTGAGCGGGTGCCACATGGAAAAATGGCTTTCCGTGAAGGCCCACACAACTGCGGAGACGCTCAAGCCCTGATTGACGTGCGGATTTTCGGTAACG
>JBEHZA010000047.1:0-18363 GCA_048497895.1 Verrucomicrobiota bacterium | reverse complement strand
GCTGAAGAACTGCGGCCGATCTGGAATGCGGAGCATTTGGAGAAGGATGCGAAGTTGCGGGAGGCGCTTCTGAAGGTGACGGGGAAGTTGGATCCACTGAATCAGCGGTTGTATGAGAAGGATCAGGCGGAGAAGGAGGCGCGGCGGTGTGCGTTCTGTCAGCAGGTGCGGCCAAAGGATTGGGAGGAGCGGATGGTGCATGAGGCGAAGATGAAGATGATTCGGGCGATGATGGGGACAGGGGGAATGAAGAAGGAAGAGTGTAGAATGAAAAATGGGGGCGGGGAAAATCCAAAAACTGAAAGGACGAATTCGGCACCGGTCAACCCACCCCAGCCCCTCCCGGGAGGGGAGCCGAAACACGAATGTCAAAGCGCGAAAGAAGGTCAAAATCCGAAGGGGGAAACGGATAAAGGCGGAGCGCGAAATGCGGAGTTCGGAGTGGGTGGGGAAAATCCTAAATCCGAATGTCAAAATCGGAAGACCGAAAACCGAGGGGAGTTTTAACCGCGGAACACGCGAACGACGCGGAAAAACAAAATCCACCCCAACCCCTCCCAGGAGGGGACGCGTAAATGACGAATTCCCGAATGACGAAACCCTAAAGAAGCTCGAAATCCGAAAACTGAAATGGCCGCGATTGAACACTGGGAACGCAGAGGGGAGAGGGTTTGGGGAAATGTTTAACCGCAGAAGGGGAAAAAGGGGTTAACCGCTAATCTGATAAATCGGACGCTTATAAACGATTTGTGGGGTGGGGATTTTTGACACGAATGGGCACGGATTGACGCGAATTGAAGGGGCGACGATGGAGGCGGTGAGTGTTTTGTTCTTTGAAATTTTATTAAAGATGGCCGTCTCATAGCTGACCTGATGGCCGGGTGATCGTTGGTTTGAGTCAAACCTGTGGTCTGCAAATAGGACGGATGAAACCGGTGCGACTAATAACGGAATGGGAGGCTGATCAGGGCTCGACGGAGTCTCGCCCCACCGGGTTGTCAGGGATTGTCCGGCTTATTCCGGGATAATTAAGTGCGGAATTCGGAGCGCGAAGTGGGGAATGATAAAAATCCGAAATATAGAATGAACACGGGAAACCCACCCCTACCCCTCCATGGAGTGGATGTCAAAGTGGCGAAATCCGAAGGTGGAGAGTGGGGAGTTCCGGTTCAGCGACGGCGGATGGCCGCCGCTGAACCGGTGGTGAGTTGATCCGTTTTTACGCCAGGTCGAAACGGTCGAGGTTCATGACTTTGGTCCAGGCGGCGACGAAGTCGGTCAGGAACTTTTTCTGGGAGTCCTGGCAGCCGTAAACTTCCGCGAGGGCGCGGAGTTGAGAGTTGGAACCGAAGATGAGGTCCACGCGGGTGCCGGTCCACTTGACCTTGCCGGTTTTGCGGTCGCGGCCTTCAAAAACGTCCGCGTCGGGCGAAGTGGGTATCCACTCGGTGCCCATGGCGAGGAGGTTCACGAAGAAGTCGTTGGTCAATGCTTCCGGGCGTTTGGTGAAGACGCCGTGTTTGGTCCCACCGAAGTTGGTCTTCAGGACACGCAGGCCACCGACGAGGGCGGTCATTTCGGGCGCGGTGAGGGTGAGCAACTGAGCCTTGTCGATCAGCAGCGCTTCAGCCGGCACGGTGTATTTGCACTTGAGATAGTTGCGGAAGCCGTCGGCGATGGGCTCAAGGACGGCGAAGGAGGCGGCATCGGTCTGTTCGGCGGTGGCATCCACGCGGCCCGGGGTGAAAGGGACGGTAACTTTTTGTCCGGCATTTTTCGCGGCTTGTTCAATTCCGACGCAGCCGCCCAAAACGATCAGGTCGGCGAGCGAGACTTGCTTGCCGCCTTTCGCCGATTTATTGAACGCGGTCTGAATGCCTTCCAGGGTCTTCAGCACTTTCGCCAAAGGCTTCGGCTGGTTGACTTCCCAATTCTTTTGCGGGGCGAGACGCAGGCGGGCGCCATTCGCGCCGCCACGTTTATCGGAGCCGCGGAAGGTGGAGGCAGACGCCCAGGCGGTGGAAACGAGTTGCGAGACGGACAGCCCGGACTTGAGCAGCTTTTCCTTGAGCAAGGCAATATCTTTCGCGCCGATCAATTTGTATTTGACGGTGGGAAGGGGGTCCTGCCAGAGGAGTTCTTCGGCGGGGACTTCCGTGCCGAGGTAACGGGCACGCGGGCCCATATCGCGATGTGTCAGCTTGAACCACGCGCGGGCGAAGGCATCAGCGAACTGCTCCGGATGCTCCAGGAAGCGCCGGGAGATTTTCTCGTAAGCCGGATCGAAACGCAACGCGAGGTCAGTGGTCAGCATGGAGGGGGCGATGCGTTTGGAGGCATCGTGCGCGGCAGGCACAGTGCCAGCACCGGCGTTACCCTTTGGCTTCCACTGATTGGCGCCGGCCGGGCTCTTCGTGAGTTCCCATTCGTAACCAAACAGGTTTTGGAAAAAATGATTGCTCCATTGTGTCGGCGTGGGGGACCAGGTGACTTCGAGACCGCTGGTGATGGCGTCGCCGCCTTTGCCAGTGCCGAAGCTGCTCTTCCAGCCGAGGCCTTGTTGTTCGAGACCGGCGGCTTCGGGCTCAGGGCCGACATGGGAGGCCGGGCCAGCGCCGTGGGTCTTGCCGAAGGTATGGCCGCCCGCGATGAGCGCGACGGTTTCTTCGTCGTTCATGGCCATGCGGGCGAAGGTCTCGCGGATGTCGCGCGCGGCGGCAACGGGGTCGGGGTTGCCATCCGGACCTTCGGGGTTGACGTAGATCAAGCCCATCTGCACGGCAGCGAGCGGATTCTCCAGATTGCGCCCGTGGACGCTTCCATCGGCCTTGTCGTCCGACAGAATTACCGCACCCGCTTTATCGACGCCCTCGTCACCGTGGGCGTAGCGTTTGTCACCACCCAGCCACTTGGTTTCCCGGCCCCAATAGACGTCGTGATCCGGTTCCCAGGTGTCTTCGCGACCGCCGGCGAAACCGAAGGTTTTGAAGCCCATCGTTTCCAGGGCAACGTTGCCGGTGAGAATCATCAGATCGGCCCAGGAAATCTTGCGGCCATACTTCTGCTTGATCGGCCAGAGCAGGCGGCGGGCTTTATCGAGACTGACGTTGTCCGGCCAACTGTTGAGCGGAGCGAAGCGTTGCTGACCGCGGCCGCCACCACCGCGGCCGTCACCGGTGCGATAGGTGCCAGCGCTATGCCAGGCCATCCGGATGAACAGCGGGCCGTAATGACCGAAGTCCGCTGGCCACCAATCCTGCGAGTCGGTCATCAGCGCGGCGAGATCTTTCTTCAGCGCCTTCAAATCAAGGCTCTTGAACTCTTTCGCGTAATTGAATTCCCCGTCCATGGGATTGGACCTGGAGGAGTGCTGGTGCAGAAGTTCGACTTTCAACTGGTTGGGCCACCAGTCGCGGTTCGCCGTGCCGCTGGCAGGTGGAGGGGCCGTGTGATGGAAGGGGCATTTTGCTTCAGTTGACATAGTGTTTTCCTTTTGCGACTTGAATGATTGAACTGCGTAAAATTTGTAAGCGCTGGATTTTACTGCTCAATCAGCCGGTGATCAAGTGCAACCAATGGAGTTTGTTTGTGCGAAGTTTAAAAAAGGCGCTTTTTCAATTCGCCCGCAATAAACCAGTGCGGGTAAAGGAGGGCCAATCCGCAAGGTTACAATTGCCTGCGACACGGCACGGTAATGGATTGCATTATTTGCATTCGTTCTTACAGTTTGTTTCGTTCGCAAGGGCAGTATGACAACCGGGACCACATCCAACGGAGCCAATCCAAGACCGGATAATTCCTTCTATCGCGGTTCGTCAACCGCAGAGGAAAGAAAAAATTGGGTGGCCCGCTGGCGACAGCCCAAGGGACCTCACGCGATGACGCTGGGCATCCTCATCCTCGTGATCATTGCCATCGTTGGGAGTCTTGTTTATGGGACGGGTGGAACGAGTTTCGTCTGGACGCATTTGATGTATTTGCCGATCGTTTTGGCGGCAGCTTGCTTTGGCATTTATGGGGGAATCGCCGCGGCGCTGGCAGCAGGTCTGGTTCTGGGACCGTACATGCCCATGAATGTGGTAGCCGGACTGGCCCAAACTCCGTCCAACTGGGTGCCCCGAATCGCATTTTTTATTTTGGTGGGAGGATTATGCGGCTTGATCTCAAAGCTCCTCAACAAACAGATTGATCAGCTTAATAAGACCCGGGGGCAAATCCAATACATCCTCAACAACACCAGGGACGCCATTTTCCAGATCGACTTCAACGGAAATTATACTTACGGGAACCAGGCCGTGGAGCTATTGACCGGTTATCCCTTGTCCCAATTTTTGCGGATGAACATGACCCAGCTGCTGGCGCCGGAATATCATGCTCCGGTCCAGGAACGATTACGGCAGCAGCAGGCGGGGGCAACCAGCGGGGAGGCTTTGCAATTTGAAATCCGGCATCGGGATGGACATCGGATCTG
This sequence comes from Verrucomicrobiota bacterium, assembly GCA_048497895.1. Taxonomy (GTDB): domain Bacteria; phylum Verrucomicrobiota; class Verrucomicrobiia; order Limisphaerales; family JBEHZA01; genus JBEHZA01. Next base: position 13,892 of record JBEHZA010000047.1, on the reverse strand, counting down.
GACGGAATTAACCACCACTCAGGTCCATAACGAACAAAACCAACTGGTCGCCATTCAAGGAACAGCGCGGGACATCACTGGACAAAAGCAGGCGGCGGAGGCCATCGCCTTATTTCGCGCTTTGGTGGACCACGCCAACGACGCGATCGAGGTGCTGGATCCTGAAACCGGACGTTTCCTCGATGCCAACGAAAGGTGCGGTCAGATCCACGGTTACACGCGCGAGGAGTATCTGGCGCTTACGGTCTTTGAAGTTGACCCGCAATTCGCAGTCGTAGGCACCAAAGGATGGCGCGGCCATCTGGAGGTGCTGGAGCGATTCGGCTTTCTGGTGTTTGAAACCGAACACCGCCGCAAGGACGGTTCCACCTTTCCCGTGGAAGTGAATGCCAGTTATGTCCGCCTGGCGCGCCATTACATCATTGCGGTAGTGCGCGACATCACGGAGCGGCGACAGATTGAGCGGCAGATCCGCCGGTTGAACCGGGTTTACGCCGTGTTGAGTGACATTAACCAATTGATCGTGCGCGAAAGAAACCTGCAGTCGCTTTTTGAGGGTGCCTGTCAAATTGCCGTCGAGAAGGGTGGGATGCGTCTGGCCTGGATCGGTTTGCTCCGGGCGGACCCCATCCAGCCAATTGCGCTGACCGCGCATGCGGGTGCGACGCCGGACACGATTAAAGCTCTGGAACAGGTCTTCTCGACTCCCGCCCTCCATTGCGCCTTCACCAAGCGGGCTCTGGAAACCGGCACACTGGCCGTGTGCAATGACGTGACGCACGCTCCGGAAGCCGCTCCCTGGCGGGAGTTGGCCCTGGATCGAGGCTATCGTTCGCTCGTGTCCCTGCCATTGAACACTGGGGGGCAGCGGCTTGGGGCATTCAACCTCTATGCGGGTGAAGAAGACTTTTTCGACGACGATGAGTTGCGTTTGCTCGCCGAACTGGCGATGGATATTTCCTTCGCTTCCGACGTCAGCCGCCAGGAAGCCGAGCGGCGGCAGGCCGAGCAATCCCTGCGGGCCAGTGAGCGTCAATTCGCCAATTCTTTTGAAAATGCCACGATTGGCATGGCGCTCGTCTCGCCGGACGGTCACTGGCTCAAAGTGAACCGCGCCTTGTGCGAGATGCTGGGCTATTCCACGGCGGAAATGTATGCCCTCACATTCCGGGACATCACTGTGCCCGAAGATCTGGAAAGGAGTCTTGATTTTAGCCGCCAGTTGCTCGCCGGAGAAATTGAAACGTATCAGATCGAAAAACGGTATTGGCATAAAAACGGGGAACGGGTGTGGGTTTTGACCAGTGTTTCCTTGATGCGGGACGAGCAGGGAAACCCGCTGCATTTTATCTCTCAGATTCAAAACATTACCGCGCGCAAGCAGTCGGAAGCAGAACTGGAACGCCACCGCCACCACTTGGAAGATCTCGTCCGCGAACGGACGGCGGAACTGAATGTGGCCCATGTGGAATTGCACCGGGCCAAAGAAGCGGCGGAGAACGCGAACCGGGCCAAAAGTTCATTTCTGGCCAATATGTCGCATGAAATCCGCACGCCCATGAACGCTATCCTGGGCTTCGCCCAGCTGTTGGGCCGGGATTCTGCGTTGAAACCGGAACACCGCAAATACGTGACCACCATTCGCCGCAGCGGCGAACACCTCCTCGATCTCATCAATGACATTCTGGAAATGTCCAAGATTGAGGCGGGCCGAATCACGTTGGTTCCGCAGCCTTTCGATTTGAACCGCCTTTTCACGGATGTCGAAAGTCTGTTTCGCTTTCGCACCGAGGCCAAGAAGCTCCACTTTACGGTCGATGTCATTCCCGGCACGCCGCGCTTTGTCACGGCGGACGAAGGCAAATTGCGTCAAGTGTTGATCAATCTGGTCGGAAACGCCGTGAAATTTACCGAGCGGGGTGGGGTAGCGCTGGTGGTGGCGGGCGAAGAAAACTGCCAACGCCTGCGAATCGAAGTGCGCGATACGGGTCCGGGCATCAGTGCCGGGGAACAGGCGCGCCTTTTTCAACCCTTTGTGCAGTCCGATGCCGGTTTCCGTTCCGGCGGCACCGGTCTCGGTCTCGCCATTAGCGGAGTCTTCGTTCAGTTGATGGGTGGCCAAATCAGCATTATCAGCGACGTAGGCAAAGGCGCCACCTTTTGGTTTGTAATCCCTGTTGAACCAGGGATGCCCGTGGCGGAGGAATCGGAAACCACTTTCATCCGGCGGCGCGTGGGCAAACTCCCTCACCATCAGACCGGCGAACGCGTGCTGATTGCCGATGACACGCCGGAAAACTGCGAACTGCTCGTGCACATCCTTGAACCCGCCGGGTTTCAAACCCGGACGGCGGGCAACGGCGTTCAAGCGGTCGCGTGCTTCAAAGAATGGCAGCCAAGAGTTATTCTGATGGATTTGCGCATGCCGGAGATGGATGGCCTGGAGGCCATTCAACGGATTCGCGCGCTTCCGGGCGGACGCGAGGTACGTATCATCGCCGTTACCGCCAGCGCCCTCGTGGAAAACCGGGATGATGTCATCCAGGCCGGAGCCGATGATTTTCTCGCCAAGCCATTTCAGGATCAGCAGCTTTTTGAATTGATTCAAAAACATACAGGGCTTCAGTTCCTGGTACCGGACGAGGCACCGGTCGAAACTCCGGCCCCAGCATTGGATCCCACCAAGGACGTTGCCCTCCCCGAAGAACTTCGCCACCGCCTGCATCAGGCGGCGCTGAATCTGGATCTCGACCAGGTCCTGGCTTTGCTGGAGGAAGCCAATTCACTGCCGCCGGAAAGCAGGCAGAAACTGCGTGAATGCGCCGAACGATTTGATTTTCAGAGCCTGCTCCAAGTGTTTCAACCTCCGACTGACAATCCATGAGCACTCCCAACGATCCCAAACTGGCGGACATTCTGGTGGTAGATGACACGCCGGCCAACCTGCAACTCCTCGCGGGAATATTGAAAGCGCGGAACTATAAAGTCCGGCTGGCGATCAACGGCGAACTGGCCCTGCAATCAGCGCGTCATTCACCTCCCGACTTGATCCTGCTCGATATTACTATGCCCGGCCTGTCCGGCTTTGAAGTCGCGGCGGAACTCAAACGGGATCCGAATCTTTGCCCGATCCCGGTTATTTTCATCAGCGCCTTGACCGAAACGCTGGACAAGGTCCGCGCCTTTGCCAGCGGCGGCGTGGATTACATCACCAAGCCGTTTCAGCAGGAGGAAGTCGAAGCGCGCATCGAGACACACCTGAAGATCCGCCGCCTGCAAATTGAATTGGAACGGCGCAACCACGAGCTGCAACAAAGCAACGATGAACTCCGCCGTCTCCAGGAATTGCGTGACAACCTCGTGCACATGATTGTTCACGATCTGAATTCACCGTTGGGTGTGATCATGGGTTACGTGGGTCTGTTTGAGTCGGAAGAACTGACCCCGGACGGGACCGTGTATCGTTCCAAAATCGGTGAATCCTGCCAGCGCTTGATGGGCATGGTGCGTTCCCTCCTCGATATCAGCAAAATGGAAGCCGGCCAGTTGACCCTGCACATGACCGAGAGCGACCTGACGGCGCTCGCGCGGGAAGTGCTCACTGCGCATGAGCCGCTTCGCCAGACGCGGCACTTCAAAATCGAGGCGCCCGAACTGCCGCTCCTGGTTTCCATAGACCGTGATCTCATCGCCCGCGTATTGCAGAATCTCGTAGGCAATGCGCTGAAATACGCGCCCGATGGAAGCACCGTGCAGATTCGGCTGGAAGGCACGGAAGCGCTGGTTCGCGTCTCAGTCATCGACTCCGGCCGCGGCATCCCTCCCGAGTATCATGAGCGCATTTTTGAAAAATTTGGCCAGGTGCAAAAGAAAGGGCCGCGCGTTGGCACCGGGTTGGGCTTGACCTTCTGCCGGTTGGCCGTCGAGGCGCATGATGGACGCATTCGGGTCAACAGCGAAGTGGGCAAAGGCAGCACGTTTTGGTTTGAAATCCCGCTTCGCCGTCAACCGGCGTCCTGAAAAAAGGCTGGAAACCGGGGAGAAGTTCGTTGCCTCAGAGGAACTCATTCTGAATGGAGCGGGTGAAGGGAATCGAACCCTCGCGTTTGCTCACACATCCAATTCGTGCCATTTTTAACAAATTTCGGCCGACTTCGCGCGGTGAATCCCAACACGGTACGCAATTTGATTTCGATTCCGCCAACTTTACACTACTAACTGGATTCAAGCTATTATCGCCTTCACGATATTCCCGTGCACGTCGGTGAGGCGGAAATCACGACCGGCATAGCGATAGGTGAGCCGTTCGTGATCGAGGCCGAGAAGGTGGAGCATCGTCGCGTGCAAGTCGTGGACGTGGACTTTGTTCTCGATGGCTTCGTAGCCGTAGTCGTCCGTTGCACCATGGCTGTAACCACCTTTCACGCCGCCTCCGGCCATCCATAAGGTGAAGGCTTTGTGGTTGTGATCGCGCCCGTCGCCGCCTTGAGCGTGCGGAGTGCGGCCAAATTCGCCGGTGCAGACGACGAGCGTGTCTGCAAGCAGGCCCCGTTGTTTCAGATCGGTGAGCAATCCGGCGATGGGTTGGTCCACGGCGGCAGCGTTCGCTTCGTGACCGGCGCTCAGATTGAAGTGCTGATCCCAGTTGCCGCCTGCGATGTCGACAAAGCGCACCCCCGCTTCGATAAGGCGACGCGCCAGCAGACACTTGCGTCCGAAGTCATCGGGGCTGCTATTGAACTGTCCGCCGCCACTGCGCCCCCCTCTACTGCCACCGCCATCGCTAATGCCATAGAGTGCTTTGGTCGCCGCGCTTTCTCGCGAAAGATCAAGGATGCCGGGCATTTGCATCTGCATCTTAAACGCCAGTTCGTAGGACTCAATGACGCCCTCGACTTCGGGATTCACGACATCATGCGCGAGTGTTTCGCGATTCATCGCCTGGATGAAATCAAGTGCTACGCGCTGTTCATTCACCGGCATCTTGCTCGCCAGATTGCGAATGGATGCTGATGCGATCGGTCGCTGGCCGGAACCGATGCGAGTGGCCTGATAAATTGCCGGAAGAAAGGCGCTCCCATAGTTTTGCGCGCCACCGACATCGCTAGGTGGCGAGATCGTGACGAAACCGGGCAGGTTCTCGTTCTCCGTGCCGAGGCCATATAGCGTCCATGCGCCAAGTGATGGTCGAATGAACTGTGCGCTGCCGGTGTGCATTTGCAAAAATGCTTGTGGGTGCGCGGGAAAATCCGTCTGCATGGAGCGGATGAGACACAGATCGTCAGCGTGCTTCGCCACGTTCGGGAATAGTTCTGACATCCAGAGCCCGCTCTGTCCGTGCTGCGTGAACTTCCATTTTGAACCGAGTAATTTTGTGCCCGGTCGTTTGCCCGGATTGCCTGAGTCAGCGATGAGTTTTGGCTTATAATCGAAGGTATCCACATGCGACGGCCCGCCACGCATTGTAAGAAAGATGACGCGCTTCGCCCGCGCGCGAAAATGGGTGAGCTTCGGCGTGAGCGGATTGCCTGCGGCCAGCGCGACACTTTGCGCAAATCCGGCAAACGCGAGCCAGCCAAAGCCACAGGAGAGCGTCTGGAGCATCCCACGGCGGGAAATCATTTGGGGAACGGATTCAGAGTGCATGATGAATAGGTGGTTTGTTGGTGAAAAGCATCGGGGCGAAGTGGTAGAGATCGTTCATCCAAACCTTCGGCTCGTGTCCGCCCTCGTTGATGCGGAAGATATGCGGAATTTTCTTTTCCGTGAGGAAAGCGTCGGCCCCCATCATGCTGCTGGCCATCAGATTGTCCCGGTTGCCGACGGAGAGCCACAGCACGTGCAGTTGTCGTCCCGGCAATGTCAGATCGGCCCACGAACTGTCGGCTAACCGGCGCGTGCTGCCGCCGGAGAATGCTCCAACGAAGGCGAATTTGTCGGGGTGCATCAGCCCGGCGCTGAACGCTAAACCTGCTCCCATTGAAAGGCCCGCCAGCGCGCGATGATCACGGTCGGCAATCACGGGATATTTGGCTTCGACGAAGGGGATCAGGTCCTGCAGTAGCACCTCGCTGAATGCCATGCTCGCTCGTCCCTTGGCATCGCGACTATCGCCAACTTGTTCGCGCACAGCGACTGAGAGGCTTGACGGCATGATGACCAGCATCGGCACGAGCTTGTGGTCCGCATAGAGGTTGTCGAGGATAGCGTCGGCGTGAATCGCCTGCACCCAGTTGTTTTCGTCACCGCTCGCGCCATGGAGCAGGTAAAGCACGGGATATTTATTCGTCACAGAAAATCCCGGCGGAGTGTAGATGTTCGCCCGAAACTTCCCGCCGCCGGTCTTCGACTCATACTCAAAAAGCGTAATTTTTCCGCGGGCAACGCCAGACCGCGGGACATCGAAGCCGACTGGGGCATTGGGTTGATTGGGGGTGAGCGTGCCACCCTTCGGCTGTGTCCTGCCTTTACGCACCCCACGCGGAGCATCGGAATCCTGGGCGAACAGGCAAACTTGAATTGCGCAAACAACAACGAAAGTGATGAGGCGCGTGTTCATAGTGATTAATTCAAGAACCGAAACTCAGCGCTGGCAAAGAGCGCGAGGCAGAAGGTGCTCCACGACTTGTTTACGGAATTGCCGATGGAAAGTTCGCGATCAAGGAAGGCTTTCGCAGTTTGGATTTCCTTCACCGTGGGCTGTCGTCCAAAGGCGAGGGTGTAAGCCAGAGCGATGCGCTGTTCTGGGCTGGAGACTTGTACCGCGAGCCGTTCAGAAAATTTCTGGGACTGCGTTATGACAAAATCGTTATTCAGCAGGTAGAGCGCCTGCCCAGGAACGTTTGTTTCCTCCCGCGCTCCCATGACGAGGCTCGCCTCCGAGTAATCGAAGACAGCTAGCGCGTCGGGGAGCAGGTCGCGCGCGATTGGCAGATAGACGCTGCGATAGTTCGCCGTCGCGTTGATGAAGATATCTTCATTGATGCGAATAAAGCCGCCAGTGCTGCCAATCGGGCCATCTCCGGCCCGCGCCACGGCGGAACCTACGGGCGGCTTGGGGTCGAAGTCTCCGCTCGCGGCCAGCATGGCATCGCGAATACACTCGGCATCTAACCGACGCTTGCTATGTCGCCACAAGAGCGTGTTTTGCGGATCGGTAGTGAAGTTGGTGGCGTCATACGTCGAGGCGAGTTGATAGGTGCGACTAAGCACAATCTCGTGGATGGTCGCCTTCATTGACCAGTGATTCGCAACCAACCGCATCGCGATATGATCGAGCAACGCTTGGTTCGCTGGAGTCGCCCCCTGCGCACCAAAGTTATCCATGGTCGCAACAACGCCTTCGCCGAAAAGCCAGTGCCATATCCGGTTGGCCATGACGCGGGCGGTGAGCGGATTGCTCGAACTGCTGATCCACTCGGCGAGCTCCTTGCGGCCGCTGGTGTTCAATGGGATCGACGGTGTGGGCAGGCGGGAAAGCGCCGCCGGAAAACCGCGCGGCACGCGTTCGCTGGGCTCATTCATTTCACCGCGAACGAAAAGCGGACTGTCCGCGATAGTCTCGAAACCGCTCGGCGGACGGATGCCGGAGCTGCCCTTGATTTCGACGACTTTTGTTGCTCGCATTGGTCCGGGGTTACCTTTGCCTGCGGGACGGTCCTGGACGCCCATGCAGAAGGCCTTGGCGTTTCCTTTTTCATCGAATGAATTAAGCCGACTTTCCAACTCCGCCATTTTGCCGAGGGCAATTTGCACCTGGATGAAAAACTGCGGCCCGCTGCCGCCTTTCGCGCCCTTACCTTTGCTGCCTTTACCCCCCTTACTGTTTGCGACACTCCCCGCACTCGGGTTCGAGCCGTTGCGCTGCGCCATGAGATCATCGTAGCGTGCCTTGGCCGCAGCGTAATCAGCGGCGAGGCGTGCCCGTTCTTCAGCAGTGATTCTCGGCTTGATAGCGGGCAATTCCGCTTCTTTTGGGAGAGCAAGGAGTCCGCGTTCCTGATTGTTTTTCGGGCCAGCCAACGTGCCATAGCGCACGTCCGTCGAAAGAAAGATTCCCGCGAGCGCATGATAATCGCGCTGCGTAATGGGATCGAACTTATGATCGTGGCAGCGTGCGCACGAGACGGTCAGCCCAAGGAAAGCCCGCGAAGTCGTGTCAATCTCCTCGTCGGCAAGATCGAGTTCGAATTGCCGTGGCGTGAGTTCGCCGAGACCTTTCGGCCCGATGGCGAGAAAGCCTGTGGCAATCACTTGCTCCGCCCGCACCTTCGCATCCTTCGCGGGGAGCAGGTCGCCGGCGATTTGCTCACGGATGAGCTGGTCATACGGCTTGTCCTTGTTGAACGCCGCAATGACATAGTCACGGTAGCGCCAGGCGTGGGGAAAAGCGACGTTCAAATCCTTGCCCGTGCTCTCCGCGTAACGCGCAACATCGAGCCAGTGCCGCCCCCAGCGTTCGCCAAACTGCGGTTTCTCAAGCAACGCATCGACAAGTTGCGAAAACGCCTGCGGGGAATTATTGGTAAGGAACCATTGCGCTGTTTGCGGTGATGGCGGCAATCCCGTAAGATCAAAGCTCACACGACGCAGGAGGGTGAGCTTGTCGGCATCGCCGACAGGTTTCAGCCCTTTCGCCTCAAGGCCCGCGAGCACGAAACGATCAATGTCACCGCGCGGCCAGGCTGTTTCGTTCACCGTTGGGACGGATGGCTGACGCAACGACTCGAAAGCCCATGATTTTTTCGCTATTTCAACGACCGTCGACTTTCCGTCGCGCGGATCGGGTGCTCCCATTTTCACCCACTGCTCAAAGTCTGAGATCACTGCATCCGGCAGCCTTCCGCCATTCTTCTCTGGCGGCATTGCCAGATCCTTGTTTGTATACCGAATCGCCTTGATAAGCAGGCTCTTGCTCAAGTCTCCGGGAACAATCGCTGGCCCGGTATCGCCACCACGCCGGATACCATCACGCGTATCGAGCAACAGTCCGCCGCGCACTTTAGTCGCCGTTTCCGAATGGCATTTATAGCACCGTTCAACCAGCACCGGACGGATCTTTGCTTCGAAAAAGGCCAATTGATCGGGCCGCGCCGCTGATTGCGCTATTGCGTGTGCGCAAATGGTCATCAGTGAGGCAGCAACAAGATGTGCAGAGGAGCGGGTTTTCATAGTGGTGAAATCATTGCCCGACAACGCGATGGAACATTCGCGGGTTGGTTGTGGTGTTCGCCGGTGTGCGAACACGGCGTTCACCAAAGCAACGAGAGCGCTGACGAAAAGGACGAACCGGTTTCTCATATCCTGCGCACACTCTACTCCGGCCAACCTTTTGAGAAGATTAGCGGCCAAAAAGATTTGCTTCCCACGATCTCAATTTCATCAAACCAAAAGGTGACACCGTTGTGCCGCCGCAATATCCTTTTGCCATGCGGCTACTCATCGTCGAAGACGAAGCTGATCTGGTGCGCAGGCTCGCAAAAATCCTGCGCGCGGAAGGCTACGCCATAGACACGGCGACCGATGGCAAGGAGGGACTGCACAAGGCGCAGGAACATGATTATGATGCGATCTTGCTTGACGCAATGCTTCCCGGGTTCGACGGCTGGGAGTTGCTGGCGTGGCTGCGGAAGACCAAGAAAACCCCTGTGCTCATGCTCACGGCGCGGGACGCCAGCGCGGATCGTGTGCGGGGACTGGACATTGGCGCAGACGACTACATGGTGAAGCCCTTCGACCTGCCGGAACTACTCGCGCGCGTGCGTGCTCTCATTCGCCGCGGGACTGCGGCTGCCAGCACGCGCTTGGATTTTGGCGAGGTCATTCTTGATACCGCACAACGTTGCGTGTGGCGGCACGGCGAAATCGTGGCGTTGTTGCCGAGCGAATATACGTTGCTGGAATACCTCGCGCTGCATCGCGGCGAAGTCGTCACGCGCACCACGCTCTACGAGCACCTTTTCGACGAAAATGAAACCACTCTGTCAAACCTGCTCGACGTGCGCGTATCCAATTTGCGCCGAAAGCTCGGGCAGGATTTCATCGTCACAAGACGTGGTCATGGCTACGGCATCGGCATCGCGCCATGAAAATCCTGCGTTCCATTCGCCTGCGGTTGCTGTGCCTCATCGGCCTGCTGCTGCTGGCCGTGCTCACAGGTTTTGGCTATGTGGCGTGGCATCGGGAAAGCACGGCACGCATTGCCGGGATAGATCGTGAACTTGAGCAACGGCTGAACCTGCTTATCACCGGCTACCGGCCTGGTGTCGGGCATCGGCTGGCGGAGGTCAGCAAGCCACGCCTCTCTTCGCACGCACAAGAGTTATTTGCTAACGAAGGTGGCGAGCCGTTCTACTACTGGGTGTGGCTCAGCGATGGCGGCGTGCAAGGACGCTCTGACCGGTCTCCAGAAGTTACACTTCCTGTGCGGCTGGCGACAGAAAAAATGGCGCGAATGCGCGGTGATTTCCGGGAACTGATTCAGTTCACACCCACTGGCCGCTGTTTTTTAGTGGGGCGCAGCATTCACCGCGACCGCGCCGCGATGCGCACGGACGCTATATCGCTCGCCACCGTCGGGGCGGGTGTGTTGCTGGTTGGCCTTGCGCTCGCCTGGTGGATTGCCTCTCGCGTAACTCGACCGCTCGCAGAAGTCAGCCGCACCGCAAAGCAGATCGCCGCGGGGGATCTCTCGCAACGCATCAATCTTGTCGAACCCGAAGATGAGATAGGCGAGGTTGGCAAAGTGCTTAACGAAACCTTCGCCCGTCTCGAAGGCGCTTTCGCCCGGCAGAAGCAATTCACCGCGGACGCTTCCCACGAACTCCGCACGCCCGTCTCGCTCATTCTCGCCCACACCCAAGGCGCGCTCCTGCATGAGCAAAGCCCCGACGAATATCGCGAGGCGCTCGCCGATTCCGCTCGGGCCGCACAACGAATGAAGGCACTCATCGAATCGTTGCTCGACCTCGCCCGCTTCGATGCAAACGCCGGACTGCTCCGCCGGGAACCGTGCGATCTCGCCGATCTAACCCGCGATTGCACGATGCTCCTCAGCCCGCTCGCCGAAGCGAAACGTCTGCATCTCGATCTCGACTTCCAGCCTGCGCCCTGTCACGGCGATCCCACGCGTCTTACGCAAATCATCACCAATCTGATTACCAACGCCATCCACTTCACGCCCGCTGAGGGAATAATTACCTTGCGGACAGGGCAGGACGGCGGTGCCCGTTTCACGATCAGTGACACTGGCCCCGGAATCGCTCCCGATCATCTGCCACATCTTTTTGAGCGATTCCGCCGCACCGACGTCTCCCGCACCCGCGCCACCGGCGGCACCGGCCTCGGCCTGGCCATTTGCAAAGCCATCGTGGAAGCTCATGGTGGCACCATTGAGGTCGAGAGCAAAATCGATAAAGGAAGCACCTTTACGGTCCACTTGCCGCCAATGGCAAATTAAGTTCACTTTACTTAATGTGGCCCATTTCCAGGAGCTTTCAATAATCTGAAGTGTGTCCATTGAGTTCTAAATGGACTCTCGAAACCCAAAAACGAATGGCTTTTAGAGGGTTTCCCCTTGTTGTTGTCCGGTAATTATTTACAACTCCCTGATTCTCAATGGAGCGGGTGAAGGGAATCGAACCCTCGTCTCAGCCTTGGGAAGGCCACATTCTACCATTGAACCACACCCGCGACTAACGGCGAATCTTCTACCAGCTTTCTTTTATCAACGCAACTAATCTGTTGAGCGTGGGGCTGACAGAAGGGTAATTCAGACTCGGAATCCGCTCACCAGCGAGGTAGAAAGAAATGAGGCGCAGCGAAAGTCGCTTAGGGGACCAGCCACTGGCCAGACCAGGAATTAGCAGGGGCTTGCCAGTGAAAGAGGGCGCGGCGATGCCAGGGGAGACCGAGTTGCAGCCATTCGATTTGCTCTACGGTAGTCACAACAACGGCAAAATTCTGAAAACCGGCCTCACTGGCAGCAGCGGTCAGCACGCCGGTGCGCATGGGTTCGGGAAAAGCGAGGTCGGGGGTTTCAACGGATTCGCCGGGAGGAAGGGCAGTGCAATAATTAAAACGGCTGGGACCAGGGATGGTGGCCCAGGCGGTTTGGGCGAGGTCGTCGTGGGTGTGGATGATAGCTTGAGCGGTGAGGCGGAGTTGAACTTTTGAGCCCGGATTATAAAAGAGCCATTCGACTTGCGGTTGCGTTTGCAGGTCCGTAATTTTGCCGGCACGAAGGTCGGAGTAAAAGGTCAGATGGCGCAGGGAAACTTCGACGTGTCGCAGGATAACCGTGCGAAGGGAAACCTGTCCCTGGTGATTGGTCCCGACAACTGGAGTGCGGAAAGGGTGTTGCAGAACCGCAGTGGCTTCGCTGAGTGATTGCCAGATTTGCGCGGGCAAAGTGGTTAAGTCGGCTTGGGTCCAATCCATGCGGCTATCGAAGCAATAATGTGGGGGGATGCAAATGGAAAACGGCGGGAAGCGGTGACAGATAACTGCATTTAACAGGAGCACACAGAGAAAACGGAGAGAAAACCGCTAAGTGAGAGACAAATTTGGAACAAGCGGATTGGAAATGTCCTACACTGTTTGACCCGGTCACCTGGCTGCGACCGGGGACGGTCGCTGTCCGGTGAGGCAAGGTTTTTCGGTTCGGAAAAACTCGTTCTTTGAAGAGTTAGCTCAGGAGAAAAGTTCTGTGATCGGCTGGCCGACGCCGTCGCGCGTCACGTAGAAGGGGCGTTTCTCAACTTCGTAAGAGAGCTTGGGCGAGATGCCGAGCGCGCGGAAAATGGTGGCGTGCAAATCCTCGATGACGACGCGGTCCTTGATGGTTTTGCAGGGACGTTCATCGGCAGTCAGGCCGTGCAAATGGCCTTTCTTGATGCCGCCACCGAAAAGCAGGACGCAGCCGGCGTCGGTGAAATGACGGTGCATGCCGTAGAATTTTAGATCGTCCAGCGTTTGCGGCACCTGGACCTGGTCTTTCACCTTTTTATCCGGCTTACCTTCGACAAGCATGTCGCGGCTGAATTCACTGGCGACGATAATCAGCGTGCGGTTGAGCAAGCCGCGTTCTTCGAGGTCAAGCACGAGTTGGGCAATCGGCGCATCGATCTGCTTCTTCATATCGACGAGACGGGTGTGGCCGTTTTCGTGTGTGTCCCAGTTCAGAAACGGAATGTATTCGCTGGTGACTTCGATGAAGCGGGCGCCGACTTCCGTCAACCGCCGCGCGAGCAAACAGCCCAGACCGAAGCGGCCAATGGTTTGTTTCTCGTAATTGCCGTCACGCGTTTTGGCCACTTGCGAGAGCTTGCTGACATCAACGCCTTCGGGGAGATATTTTTGCAGCGATTCCCTGGGCTCCAGGGAGAGATCAAACGCCTTGGCCGCAGGTGAACTGAGCAGGCGATGCGCGTTATCCATGGAACGGATAAGCGATTCCTTCTGGTAATTGCTGCCGTAACGGCCAATGGGGCTGGCTTCCGCGAGCTGCTTGTAAAATTTATTACGATCTTCGAAACGGCCCGGACTCATGCCAGCCGGAGGACGAACGCTGTCGGCGGCTTGATCCGGGTAAGGCGCAATGAACGGTCCATATTCGCTGCCAAGGAAGCCAGCAGAGTGAAACGCTTTCAACTCTTCACCTTCACCGACATCGAAACGCTGGCCGATATCGATGAACGCAGGCACAGCGGGATTCAACGGGCCAAGCGTGCGCGCAATAGTGGAACCGATGTGCGGCGCCGCCACGGTTTGCGGCGGAGCGTAACCGGTATGCCATTGGAATTGATGGCGGGTGTGGAGAATGAAACCTAAATCTCCGGCGGTCGCCGCGCTGGTCGTGCTGCTGGTCGCCGCCGGGATCTTCCTGACCGTCG
>JBEHZA010000046.1:0-18363 GCA_048497895.1 Verrucomicrobiota bacterium | reverse complement strand
ACGCCCCGCCGGCCGCGGCGCAGGAAGTGATTCAAAAGGAAAATGCGGAAACGCTGCTCCGCAAGTTGATTACCTTGAACAATCCCAAGTATGGGGCGGCCTGCTTCATCCTGGCAGTCATGCTGGAGCGCAAACGCATTTTGAAAGTGCAATCGCAATTCAAACAGGAAGGCCGCCGGGTGTTTGTTTACGAACAGCCAAAGACCGGAGATGTGTTCACGATCACTGATCCGGACCTGCACCTGGATCAACTGCAAACGATTCAGCAGGAAGTGTCCGATCTGCTGGAACATGGGGTGCCTTCCTTGCCCTCAGAGCCAGCAAGCAACGCGGTAAGCGCAGAACCGGCAAAGGAAGCAACTGCGGAAACCGGCGCCAGCGCGGCAATTGCTGAACCTCCTGCTCCCGCAACAGAGGCCGACACAAACAATACCGAGTCCGAAAAATCCACCGCCATTAACTAAATCCGCCTTTACTGTGCCCGACCTAGAAGCTTTCCAAAGCCGTTTGGGATACACGTTTCGCAACGGCAGTCTATTAACCCTGGCTCTCACTCACCCTTCGGTCGCACACGAAGCGGGAAGCGCTTCGGCTCACAATCAACGGCTGGAATTTCTGGGAGATGCCGTGCTGCAGCTTACGCTCAGCCGTGAGTTGTTCCTCAAATATCCCGAACATGACGAAGGCGCGTTGACGAAATCCCGCGCCAAAATGGTCAACCAAAGCACACTGGCCGAACAGGCGCGCCGGTTGGGATTGGGAACGGAATTGATCCTGAGCCGCGGTGAAGATTCCAGCGGCGGACGGGAACGCTCTTCCATTCTGGCTGATGGTTTCGAAGCGGTGCTGGGAGCCATTTTTTTGGATAGCGGTTTTGAAACCGCACGGGAATTTGTGATTCGTCAATTTACGGAACTATTGGAAGACCTGGAAGATCGCCCCAATCTGTCCAATCCCAAAGGAGAATTGCAGGAACTGATGCAGTCGAATTCCAACGAACCGCCGGACTATCAACTATTGTCGGTTTCCGGTCCCGATCATGACCGGGTGTTTGAATGTTCGGTGCATCATCACGGCGTGGAGTTGGGACGCGGGACGGGGAAAAGCAAAAAGGCGGCGGAAAGTCAGGCCGCACTCGCCGCACTGGAGGCCATCCGGCAAAAAGGTACGCCGCCGGTTGACCCGCTTTGACCACAAACAAAATCAGCGATGTGCGAAGGGGGAAAACCCTCAAATTTTTTCAAAATAACACACAGTTTATCCACGCATGAAACACTTACTTTGTTCTGCGGTTCTCGCTTTTCTAGCCCTTCAAAGCGCTTTCGCAACGGGACCCAATACGCTCACACCGGAAGAAATCGCAGCCGGTTGGAAACTGCTCTTTGATGGGCGCACTCTGGCCGGCTGGCATGGGTTTCAGCAAAAAGGGCCTCCGGCCAAAGGCTGGCACGTAGTCGATGGTCAGCTCGTAAATCCGAAAAGCAATGGGCGACCCAACGGAAGCGGTGGTGACCTGGTGACTGATGGAAAGTTTCGCGATTTTGATTTTCGATTCGAGTGGCGAATCTCACCGGCAGGAAATTCCGGCATTCATTATTTTGTGAACGAAAATCGCGCACCGACCAAACCGCTTTATGCAGGTGACATAGGCAAAAGCCCGGTTGGCTTCGAATTTCAGTTACTCGATGATATAAACCATCCGGATGGAAAACGCGGGATAACTCATCAAACGGGCGCGATTTACGATATGTATGGCAACGAACATAAAGTCTTGAAACCGGTTGGGGAATGGAACGAAGGCCGGATCGTGGTTCGTGGCAATCATGTGGAACACTGGCTGAACGGAGGCAAAGTGACGGAGTGCGACCTCGACAGCGATGGGTTTAAGGCGGTACTGGCGAAAAGCAAATATCACGTCGTGCCGGATTTCGGGACAAAGATAGTAACCCCATTAGCATTGCAGGATCACGGTGAGGAAGTCGCGTTTCGTTCTCTTAAAATCCTCGAATTAAAACCGTAAAGTTGGAGCGCAAAGCGGTTAAGGGAGTGGCAGGCCCCTCTGGATTTAAAACATCTTGACGGTTACGAAGTCAGTTAAACGGCTGTGGGTCAGCGGCCAAGGATTTTATTTGTGGTTGAAGCGGTGAGCCAATCCTGTAGCAGGATCATAAAAAAACGCCACTGATTCGTTATCCCGAAGGGATTCCAATCAATCAGCCCAGGGTTGTCCCGCCGCTTGTGTCCCGGCGGGACTACCCTGGGTAACGATCGGTAAAAGCGTCAACTCTGAAAGAGTTTCAGCCTTGCGCCTTAATCCCAAGCCAAACGCGGTTGAGTTCAACGGATGACACGTGGGGACTGACGCGATGCAACTCTTTCAGAGTAGATGGACATTTTGAACAACTTACCCAGGGTAGCCCGCGAAAACACGGACGCGGGCAACCCTGGGCTGAATGATTTAATCCCTTTGGGATGATTTGCCCCAAGTCACGCTGTGGATCAAGATCGCCTCGCCGATCGGGAAGGTAGAGGTCTGGCTGTTTAGAATATTTCGACGACTCCGTAACCAGCGAGATTTCAAAATACACCGATTCCTCACGGTTTTCGACTACGTAATTATTTAAACCGCGCTAACGCCCGACCCAGGCCAAAAAACGGGCTGGATTTTCCAGCGTTTAAAAATTCTTCCCGACCGACAGAAGCAATGCCGTTTTAAACACTCAGGCCAGTTCTGGACTCCCAAAGGACTCCGTCGCCTCATTGCTCTGGACGAAGCTCGCCGTAATCACCATGGGGATCAACTAGGGGCTGCAAATTAAGGACCGTGTCAAGAGGCGCGCTCAACGTCCCCAAGCTACACCGGTGCTTGACGCATGGATGGGTGTCCGTTAGGTTGCCCAGCCAGCTTAACGTGGTATTATAAGATATGAACAACTTTTTAGTTCCGATGGTGGTTGAGCAGACGGGCCGTGGTGAACGCGGTTATGATATTTATTCCCGCCTGCTGGTGGACCGGATTGTCTTCCTCGGCACGCCCGTGGACGACATGGTCGCCAATCTGATTATTGCCCAGTTGCTGTTTCTGCAAATGTCCGATCCGAAGAAGGACATCCATCTTTATATCAACTCCCCGGGCGGCAGTGTGACGGCGGGCCTGGCGATTTATGACACAATGCAGTTTATGACCTGCGATGTGAACACGTATTGCATCGGTCAGGCGGCCAGCATGGGCGCCGTTCTGCTTTGTGCCGGCACCAAGGGCAAACGCTTTGCCCTGCCGAACGCGAACATCATGATCCACCAGGTATTGGGCGGCGCCGAAGGCCAGGCCAGTGACGTGGAAATCCGCGTGAAATACATGCTGCGCTTGAAGCAACGGTTGAACAGCATTCTTTCCAAACACACGGGCAAGCCGGTGGAACAAGTGGAACGGGATTGCGACCGCGATAACTTCATGTCCGCAGACGAAGCGAAGGCTTACGGTCTGGTGGACGAAGTGGTTAAGTCTCGCAAAGAAATTCCGGCTCTGTTAGAAGAGAAGAAATAACCGTTAAATCCAAACCTTAACGCAACCAAATCATGGCGCGACCGACCAACCTGACGCTTTGCAGCTTCTGTGGCAAATCACACTCCGAAGTGAAGAAGCTCATTGCCGGTCCGGGCGTCTATATTTGCGACGGTTGCATCACCGTTTGCAAAAACGTGCTCGATAAGGAATTGCAGGTCGAGACACGCAAAACGGTTCCGAAGTTAAAGGTTCCGAAACCGGCGGAGATCAAAGCTCAACTGGACCTGTATTGCATTGGCCAGGACTATGCGAAGAAGACCCTCGCAGTGGCGGTGCATAATCATTACAAGCGCATCGTTCACGAACAGGCCACGGCGGATGCGATTGCGAGCGGTGAAGCAGAAGTCGCCAGCCTGGCCCAGGATGAAGTGGAGATTGAAAAGAGCAATATCCTGATGCTGGGGCCGACGGGTTCCGGCAAGACGTTGCTCGCGCGCACACTGGCACGTGTGCTGGACGTTCCGTTTGCGATTGCAGACGCCACCACCCTCACCGAAGCGGGTTACGTGGGCGAAGACGTGGAGAACATTGTCCTGCGGTTGTTACAAAACGCGGACTACGACGTTAAACGCGCGCAGATGGGCATCGTTTACATCGATGAAATCGACAAGATCGCGCGGAAGACGGAAAACGTTTCGATTACCCGTGATGTCTCGGGCGAAGGTGTGCAGCAGGCGTTGCTGAAGATTCTCGAAGGCACTATTTGCAACGTTCCCCCGCAAGGCGGCCGCAAGCATCCGCAACAGGAATATATCCGCGTGGATACGAGCAATATTCTGTTCATTTGCGGCGGTGCGTTTGTCGGAATGGATAAGATTATTCAACGGCGCATCGGCAGCCGTGTGATGGGCTTTGGCGCCACGGATCAGGCGCATCCTCAGGCGAATGCCAGCAAGCGCGAAGTAATGGCGCTGGTGGAACCGGAAGATCTGCTTACCTTCGGCTTCATTCCTGAATTTATCGGCCGTTTGCCGATGATCAGTGTGCTCGAAGAACTGACGGAAGAGCAATTGATCACCATTTTGACGGAGACCAAGAACTCGCTCACCAAGCAGTACACCAAGCTGTTCTCGATGGAAGGTGTGGAACTGGAATTTTCCCACGACGCGCTCCAGGAACTGGCGGCTCAGGCGCTCAAAAAAGGCACGGGCGCACGGGCGCTGCGTGGGTTGCTGGAGAAGCTGATGCTGGATGTGATGTACGAAATCCCCACCAGCGAAGATATTCTGGCGGTCAAGATCACGCGCTCCGTCGCCATCGGCAAAGACAAGCCGCTCATCCGGCGCAAGCAGGATAAAGCAGCCGCCTGACCCTGTTCCCGAAAGGCGATTTTCATTGCCGATTGGGCTCCCCCTACGTTAAACGCATCACGATTATGTCTGCTCCTTTTAAGCCAAACCAGTTCATCGCGGCGAATGTGGCGAACATTCCGCGCTCTGGCATACGCGAATTTTTCGACATCGTCCAAAGCCAGCGCGGCGTCATCTCGCTGGGAGTGGGCGAACCGGATTTCGCCACTCCGTGGCACATTCGTGAAGCCGCCATTTACGCCTTGGAACGTGGCCGCACCAGCTATACTTCCAACCTGGGCTTGCTTAAATTGCGCGAAGCCATTGCGGAGAATGTCGCGAAGAATTTCGGCATCACGTACAACCCGGCCAAGCAGATTCTCATTACCGTGGGGGTCAGTGAAGCTCTGGACATCGCCTTGCGCTCGGTCATCAATCCGGGTGACGAAGTGATTTATCACGAGCCGTGTTACGTAAGCTATTCTCCGAGTATTTCACTGGCGCATGGCGTGCCGGTAACGGTGTCCTGCACGGCGGAAAATGGTTTCGCAGTTACCGCTGAAGCCATTGAGAAAGTCATTACTCCGCGCAGTAAAATTCTGGTGCTGAATTTCCCCACGAATCCGACTGGCGGCACAATGACGCGCACCGAATTGCTCAAAATCGCGGACGTGGTGTTGAAGCACAACCTGCTGGTGATCACGGACGAAATTTACTCCGAACTGACGTTTGAAGGCGAACACGTCAGCATCGCGTCCCTGCCCGGCATGAAGGAACGGACCATTTTCCTGCACGGTTTTTCCAAGGCGTACGCGATGACCGGCTTTCGCATCGGTTACGCGTGCGGCCCGGATGAATTGATCGAAGCGATGATGCGCATTCATCAATACTCGATGCTGTGCGCGAGCATCATCAGCCAGGAAGCGGCGATCGAAGCGTTGCTCCATGGCGAGCCGGACACGATTGAAATGCGGGATCAATACCGCGTGCGCCGCAATTTTATTGTGAACGCGTTTAACAGCATGGGGCTGTCCTGCCATCTCCCGCGCGGCTCGTTCTATGCCTTTCCCTGCATCCGTTCCACGGGACTCAGTTCCAAGGAATTTGCGGTGAAATTATTGCAGGAAGAAAAGGTCGCGTGCGTGCCGGGAAGCGCGTTCGGCAGTTGCGGTGAAGGTTACTTGCGCTGCTGTTTTGCCACGGCACTGGATCAGATCGAAATTGCCGCGGAGCGAATTGCCGGTTTTGTGAAACGCCAGAAATAGGCGGCTGGTTCTACTGACCGGCGTGGAAGAAGCAGACTAAGAGCCGGTGAGAACCGGCTGAATTACCACGTGCCATCCACGAGCAAAGCCGTGGCGTTGCGGGCCAGGTCTTCCGCCAGCATGGGCACGGCCTGACGTTCGGCACTGGCGAGGTCGGAGCCTACACGAATCGTGGTGCGGCCGGATACTTCGTGATCCAAAAGCACTTTTCCCGAAATGCGATCTTTCGCAATAATCCGGGCGCTCATGGAGAGGTTATAATCCCGCACGGTCAGAACGTCACTGGGCTGAAAGGAAATGGCCGCGCGGAGAAAATGGGTAATCTGTCCGGTAACCACCACATCCCCCGTTCCATGGGTATCCAGACGATACGTTCCGTCATGCTGCAAATTCTTGCGCAAAGCGCTATTCACCGCTTCTACCAACCGCGGCTCATGAGTCTGGTTCTGGAAGAAGTTGACTTGAATGCTGCGGCTGCCTGCGACCATGCCGTTCGTCGGCCCCAATTGGTAGCCCGCGCAACCGGTAAATGCCAGCAACAGCAAACTAAAACAGCAAAGCCCGAAGCGACGCATATTAGTTCTTCACGGTTTTACCGTCATCAGCCGCTTTTTCGCTGGTTTTTACCGCTGCCTTTTCGCCGGTCCGCGCTTTAATGGTTTCAATGCGCTTCTTGGCTTCGACAGCAAAGGTGGAGTTCGGATCTTTAATGATCGCTTCGTTGTAATAAACGAGGGCACCTTCCCAACGGTGGCTCTTTTCGTAGAACTTCGCGACCTGGAAGCTGCCGCGGGATTGTTCGGTCCGGAGCGTCTCAATAATTTTTTTGGCTTCGGCGACGCGGGAATCATCGGGATAAAGGGCCATGAAATCGGCAAAGCTCGCAATCGCTTGAGCGGCCGCGTTTTGATCATATTCAGCGGTTCGGGCCTGCTTGTTGTAAGCCAGTCCGGCTTTATATAACGCATCCGCCGCTATTTTCTTACTGTCATGGTAGCGATCAGCCGCCCGTTCGTAGGCTTTCACTGCCAGACCATACTCACTGCGCTTTTCCTGAGCCGTGCCGATGCTGATCTGCGCTTGCGCGGCAACGTCGCTATAAAGTCCGTTTTTGATCAGCTTCTCGTACATATCCGCCGTTTTTTCCATGGAAGGGAAAACGGGAATATAGCCCCAAAGACGAAACCATTGACCACCCAAAAAGCGGTTGGCAATCTCGTATTGGCGTTTCAAAACTTCTTCGCAATCAACATATTTAGGATATTTGCTGAGCAGCTTCTGGTATTCGCTAAAGGCCTTTTCATCGTAATTCCGGGCTTCATAGCAGCGGCCGACGAGATATTGGGCTTTGGGAGCGTAATCGGACAGCGGCCATTGCTTGACGGTGTGCCGGGCTGCTTTCATGGCCAGACTGTAATCTTTCTTATCGAAAGCCGCCTGAGCCACTTCCATCTGCTCCTTCGCGCGCGGGCGCAGCCAGGAACCTTCAGAGCCAACGGCCTCGTAGGTCCAGCCTTCACCGGGGGTGAAGGTCAAGGGGGCAGGCGAAAGATAAGGGAACGCGACTACGCCTAGCGTCACCAATACAGTCCGAATAAACCATCTACTCATAAGGGCAAACGCTAACGAAGCGGCCGAAGCAAGTCAAGGCACGCAGCCATGTAGAACGTGATTAAAAGTGGCAAGCAGATTGAACGTCCGGAAGATCATTAATGGATTATTTCCAGGCGTCCCGCCACATATCAGGATACCAACGGCCTTCGTCCATTTCGATGAGGTCAAAATCGGTTAGCACGCTGCCATCGTCCTTTAGCCCGTATTGCTTGATCATCTCAGGAATGAAGCCATCCGTTTCATCATCGTGCCAACCGCGCTTGCTCATGAAGCTGTTGTAGATGAGAACCTGTTCATCGGTGAGCGGGCGGCCAGTAGCCAAACACCAATCCAGAACCTCGACGTCCGTTTTACCGGCAAGGACTTGCGCTTTTACTCCGTCGTAAGGGACCGATAAATACCGGCAAGTGCGGCCATCGAATCCCCGGCCAAGCATTTCGTGGTATTCCGGCGGCAACTGACCCTGCGAATGCAAACGAATCTTGGAACACATGCGGGCGAAGTAAAACAAGCCGCGGGTTTTTTCAAAGCAACCTTTGAGACCTTCAATTTTCATGAGCCAGGCAAAATGGTTAATGGGTTCAGGACAACTTAACGAATGGGCTGCACTTTATAAGCGGATCGCGCTGGTGCCAATCAACAAATGAACGACCGGCAGGCCCCTTTCGATTTTGACTGGAAACCGGGCCAACTCCCGATATGCTCCCCTCACCTATGAAAAAATCTCTTTGGCTGATGCTCTCGTGCTGGCTTACAGCCTGGGCCACGGTACAGGCGCAAACTCCGGCGGAAAAACTGGGCTGGCAAGTGGCCGTTCACTCGTACACTTTCAAAAATTTTACGATCTATGATGCGATCGACAAGACGGCGGCACTGGGGTTGACCCACATGAGTGTTTCCGGAAACGTCAATCTGGCGGGCGAGGACGGCAAACCCAAGGCGACTCCTACTCCGCGCCTCTCCGATAAGGATTTTGCGGCCATTCAGGCGCACATGAAAGAAAAAGGCATCGACACCAAGTTCGTCAACATGGGCGTGGTCAAACCGACCGCCAATGAAGCTGAATCGCGCAAGTTATTCGAGGCGGCCAAACGTCTGGGGATCGACACGCTGGTGGCGGAACCGGAGACGCACAATAAGATGGAGGAATTGGGACCGGTCATGGATGTGGTCGAGAAATTGGCCAAGGAATACAACATCAAGGTGGCCATTCATAACCATCCGGGACCGAAAAACTTTTATTGGGAACCGGAAACCGTGTTAGCCGCCGTCAAAGGCCGCAGTCCGCTGCTCGGCTCGTGCGCCGACGTGGGGCATTGGGTGCGTTCCGGACTGGACCCGGTAGAGTGCCTGAAGAAGCTGGAAGGCCGCGTGATTACGCTGCATTTCAAAGACCTGAATGAAAAAGGCCCCAAAGCCCACGACGTGCCGTGGGGCACAGGTGTCAGCCAGGTGAAAGCCATGATGACAGAACTGAAGCGGCAGCATTTCCATGGTTCGTTCTGCATCGAGTACGAATATAACTGGGACAATTCGGTGCCGGAAATCGCCGAATCCATCAAGTTCTTCAACGCTACTTGCGCTGAACTGGCTAAATAAACCGGTCGCCCGGCATCGTCAGACCCATACCCGGGTAGTCGGTCGATAGGGCCGGGCATATTCAAAGCCGTTTTCACGCCCGCGAACTTTGTTCGCGGGCTTTGCTTTTACGGCCATCGGACGACGGCTGGTTGACCGGTCTTTCAAATGCTGAGCGGCCACGCGCCACTCACACCCATCGCGTTCCACCACGCGGAATTCCCGCTCCACGCGGATTAACCGGACCTGCGCCCCCGCGGGCAAACCGGGCGGCAAAGGCACGCCAGGCGAAGCAGGACTGACTTCCACTACATCACCAATTTCAATCGCTGAATGAATTGTCATGCGGATCGAAATAACAAAGCGGGTGGGACAAGGGCTGTCCAACGATAACCGGGATTGGCATTTCACCTCAGGTTGGCCTCTTTTTGCAGCGACAAAGCAAGATAAGCCTAATGGCGGCCAACTCAGGGAGAGTCGAAATTCAGCCGGCGAAGCAGGTTAAAGCAGTTAACAAACCAAACAAAGGGCGACTTATGACAGAGGCAATGGCGACAATGACCAAGTCTCCGACCTTAAGCATGGACCGGCCGGAAAGCGGCCAGCCACCGGTCACCGCAAGGGAAATTGAGCCCATTGAAATACGGCATATCCTTTTGCCCATCGATTTTTCAGAATCGTCATTGGCAGCGATTCCTTATGCGCAAACTTTGGCCCGAAGTTACGGGGCCAAGCTCACCTTATTACATATCGTAGTGCCACCGCCTTACCCGGATTGGGGGTATGCGAACCTGGCTATCCGGGATGCCAAACTGGTGGCGGCGGCCCGGGAAAAACTGGAGTCCATCCGTAATCAATTTGATCGTGAATCCCAATCCATCGAATCACTTTTAATCCGACCGGGGGAACCCGAAGTTAAAATTACCGACACCGCCGCCAAACGGCAGTCTGATCTAATTTTAATTCCCACGCACGGACGGAGCGCGGTGCCACATGCTTTGCTGGGCAGCACCGCTGAACTGGTGGTACGCCATGCTCCCTGCCCGGTGATGACCTTCAAGCGCGCCCATCTGCTCAACTCTCCGGCACCGCCAGACATCAAGCGCATTCTGGTGCCCGTGGATTTTTCCTCCGGGAGCAAAAAAGCACTGCGTTATGCGGTGGCCATGGCGAAAAAATTTCAGGCGAGCATCACTTTACTTCACGTGGTTTACACCACTCTGCCAGCAAACATCACGCAAGCGGCCATGATGCAAGAGTATGCCCGTTGGGAAAATCTCTCGGAACAACTCCTGCAAAAAATGCGGCGCACCGAAATTCCGGAGGAGATGCAGGTGGAAACAGTCGTGCGTACCGGCAGTCCTTATTATGAAGTCACTCAATTCGCGGAACGCGAACAATTCGATTTGATTGTGCTTTCGACCCATGGTCATTCCGGGTTGAAACACTTTTTACTCGGCAGTACGGCCGAGCGGATTGTCCAGCATGCCGGTTGTCCGGTGCTGGTCGTGCGAGAAAAAGAGCGTGAATTCCTGTCGCTGGAAAATTTTGAATAGAGGCAAGGCGCAAACATTCTCCCTACTGGTGCCTGAATCAATTTGATGATACCTTGCCCTATTCTCCATAGCCTAAAATGAACTCCGCTCCCTCACCCGTGATGCCCAGCCCGTTGGAGGCCATTTTCTCGCCGAAATCGATCGCGATTATCGGTGCTTCAGAAAAGCCGGGCAGTGTTGGTCTTTCTTTAGTTCAAAATCTCCATGGCAGCCTGTTTGAGGGCCAGGTGTATCTGATCAACCGCAAATCCCCCCTCATTCAGGGAGTGAAAACTTTTCCCGACCTGCATGCCTTGCCGGAACCAGTGGATTTGGCGGTCATCGTCACCCCGGCGGGAACCGTTCCTGAAATTGTCCGGCAGTGTGTCGAGACCGGCGTGAAGGGAGCAATCATCATTTCGGCCGGCTTTAAAGAAACGGGGGAAGCCGGAGCGGCGGCCGAACAGGAAATTCTGACCCTGGCGCGGCGCGGCAAACTGCGCCTGTTGGGACCGAATTGCCTGGGCATTATGCGACCGCACACGGGATTGAATGCGACGTTTGCGTCCGGCATGGCGCAACCGGGCAGTGTGGGTTTTATCAGCCAAAGCGGCGCGTTATGCACGGCGATTCTGGATTGGAGCTTTCGCGCCAATGTAGGGTTCAGCGCGTTCGTCTCCATCGGCTCAATGTTGGACGTAGGCTGGGGCGATTTAATTTATCAACTGGGGGATGACCCGCACACCCGGAGCATCGTGGTTTACATGGAATCCATCGGCGATGCGCGTTCATTTCTTTCCGCCGCGCGCGAAGTTTCGTTAAGCAAACCCATCATCGTCATCAAGGTGGGCCGCACAACCGAGGCCGCACAAGCCGCCGCCTCTCATACGGGTTCGCTGACCGGCAGTGACGAAGTGCTGGAAGCCGCTTTTCGCCGTTGCGGAGTTTTGCGGGTGGACACGATTCAGGAACTTTTCGACATGGCGGAAGTGTTGGGGAAACAACCCCGTCCAAAAGGACCGCGCCTGGCTATTGTCACCAACGCGGGCGGACCGGGAGCACTGGCCACGGACATGCTGGTAAGTTCAGGCGGCCAGATTGCTCCGCTCTCACCGGCAACAATAGACCAACTCAACACCTTTCTTCCACCGCATTGGAGTCATCATAACCCGATTGATGTGATCGGTGACGCCAATCCGGAACGCTATGCCCGGGCCGTCGAAATTGCCGTGCAGGATCCCGGCAATGATGGGGTGCTGGTTATTTTAACCCCTCAATCCATGACTGATTCCACCGGCACAGCGCAAGCGCTCAAACCCTTTGCTCACACGGAAGGAAAGCCCATCCTGGCGAGCTGGATGGGCGGCGCACAAGTCAGCGCGGGAGTGGCCCTGCTCAACTCCTTCCGCATTCCTACCTTTGAATATCCCGATGCGGCCGCGCGCGCATTTCAGTATATGTGGCGTTACAGCTACAATCTGCGGGGACTTTACGAAACCCCCTCGTTGATGGCGGAGTTTCTCCAAGAGTCAAACGTTCAGCATTCGGTCGAACAGAAACTCCAAACGATCCGCGCCAGTGGCCGCACCGTGCTCACCGAGACTGAATCCAAGCAGATTCTCAAAGCTTACGGGTTTCCCATCGTCGAAACTCAAGTGGCCACTGCAGAAGCCGAAGCCGTGGCAATAGCCGAGAAAACGGGTTACCCGGTTGTCGTGAAACTTCATTCCGAGACGATCACCCACAAAACAGATGTCGGCGGAGTGCATCTGGATCTGCCCAATGCAACCGCTGTCAAAAAAGCATGGCAGGCCATCCTCACTTCCGTAACAGAAAAAGCAGGGGCATCCGCTTTTCAAGGCGTTACTATCCAACCGATGATTCAGCGCAGCGGATACGAAATCATTTTGGGCAGCAGCATTGATCCGCAATTTGGTCCGGTGCTGCTCTTCGGAACCGGCGGACAATTGGTCGAGGTATTCCGCGATCGTTCGCTGGCTTTACCCCCGCTCAATGCCACTCTGGCGCGCCGGATGATGGAGCCAACCCGGATTTTTCGCGCGCTGCAAGGTGTGCGCGGCCAACGCGCTGTCGATTTGCCCGCGTTGGAACAATTGCTGATCCGCTTCAGTCAACTGGTGACGGATCAACCCTGGATTCGCGAGATCGATATCAATCCTCTGCTTGTCTCAGCCGATCGCATGATCGCCTTGGATGCCCGCATCGTCTTGCAGGAGGCGAAAGTGACCAGACAGGAATTGCCCCGCCTGGCGATTCGCCCATACCCACAAGCCTACGTTACGCCGTGGACCTTAAAAAACGGATCGCCCGTCACACTTCGTCCCATCCGGCCGGAAGATGAACCCTTGATTGTCCACTTTCATTCCCTGCTCTCGGAAGAAACGGTTTATCACCGTTATTTCAGCCCGCTTAAGCTCAGCCAAAGAACAGCGCATGAGCGGCTGGCGCATATCTGCTTCATCGATTATGACCGGCAGATCGCGCTCGTGGCCGAACAGCTCAATCCCCAAACCAACGAGCGGGAGATTCTCGGAGTTGGCCGCTGGATTAAAGCCCTTCAAGCCGACGAAGCTGAATTCGCCATTGTCATTGCCGACCCGTATCAGCATCAAGGGTTGGGCACACAATTATTGCGCCGTTTAATTGAAACCGGTCGCAGCGAACGATTGCACCGCCTCACCGGCCTGATCATGGCCGATAACCGGGCCATGCTCCAGCTTTGCCGTCATCTTGGTTTCACCATCAAACCACAAACGGGCGAACCGCTCGTTCAAGTAACCCTGACTTTGTAAATGCCTTCCGGGCCTTGTGCTTTGCGCCGGGGCGCACTAAAATAGCGCCATGACAAAATGCCAGACGCGCTCGGTGATCCGGACTGCGTGGGGCCTTTGCTGTCTGCTCGTCCTGTTGCTGACGACGCCGTCCACCCGGGCTCAGGTTACCGAAAGCGAGTGGCGCGAATATTTCAAAGAACTGAAGAATCAGGCGAAAACTGATCCCGGCGCGATGCACAAGCTGGGTGCTTATTACGCCATTGGCCACCCGCAATTGCGATCCAGCCCCAACTTGAAAACCGCCTTTTCTTTTTACCTTAAAGCGGCGGAATTAAATCTGCCCGACGCTCAATTCAAGACCGGTTATTGCTACGAAAAAGGCCTGGGCACCAAGACCAATCTCGATGAAGCCATCTCGTGGTATCAAAAAGCTTCTGACCAGGGTTCAGTTCAAGCGAAGGTCGTGCTGGGCGATTACTATTATCAGCGCCACGAATACGAAACCGCCGCCGGTCTTTACAAGTATGCTGCGGAAACCGGCGTGCGCCGCGCGCAAATTGGACTGGCCGATTGCTACAAGCTTTCCCAGGGCGTGCCGCGGGATTATGTGGAAGCGCTGAAATGGCTCATCCTGGCCGCCGATCAAGGTGATGAAAATGCCGTCAAAAGCCGCGACAACATGAAGAAACTTTACGGCATGACCGCCGATCAAATCGCCGAAGCAGAGCAACGGGCTCAGGAATTCACGTACCGTTAAACACCTCCTTACCGGACCGCCTCCGGTTGAATGATCAGGCGAAAGCCCACATCACTGATCCGCGTATCCGGCGGTAAAAAGCGGCGATTGGAGGCCGAGAGATTGCTGTTCGGCCACAGATTCCAGGACTCTCCGCGCAATACCCGATTAGTGGTCGAGCTATCGTACGTATCCTGGCACCATTCCCACGCGTTTCCCGCCAGATCAAAAATCCCGTATTTATTGGGGCGAAAACTGCCAACCGGCGCCGTCCATTCAAATTCATCGTAGGAAATGACATTGGCGAAATTGCCCACGCCCGACGGTGGAGGCCAGGCCGTACCCCACAGAAAAACATGCGGCAAGGCCCCGTCTCTCTGTGCCGGCGTCAAACCCGTTTCACCCGTCAGATCGGCCGCCTGACTCCATTCCAGATCGGTTGGCAATCGATATTCCTGTTCCCCCAGAAGTCCCTTTTTGCGCTCCTCTTCAGTCAACCATTTGCAAAACGCAGCCGCATCATTCCAACTCACATTAATGACCGGATGCGTCGGTGTCTGTTTAAAGCCCGGCTCACGCCAGCCCACGCCCGCATTGTAATGCGACTGCTCATAAAACTGCTCGAAATCCTTGACCCGTGTTTCCCAAATGCAAATCCAGAATTTTCCGACCGGCACAAAGCGCATGCCCAGACTATTCACCCAGACTTTCGCCCCGTTTTGCGGTCCGGCGTAGGGTGTCAGGTTGATGTTCACCGGCGTCGTTTCCTGCGGTTGCACCAGCGCTGTCACATTCGTAAACCGGTAACCGGGCAATTCCAGGCGATACTCACTTTTCCCCGGTTTAACTCCCGGCAATTCCAGCGGCGTTTCCCCGACTTTCACATTGCCGGAAAACACCACCGCTTTAGCAGGCACGCTCTCCAGCTTGACCGTTCCGAAAGGCAGCTTGATCACCGACGTCACAGTTTGTTTGCGTTCCACCACCACTTCATTGGTCACCGAAGCATGATTATAGGTCGCCACTAGACTATAGCGTCCCGTTGGCAGATCATTCACGGCCTCCGGTGTACGGCCTGAGCGCGGCGAAATCTCCTCTCCCGTCAGCACATAAGTCGCGCGCGTCGGCAGCGAGACGATTTGCAGCGAGCCTTTGCTGCGTTCAAACGGAACCTTCAAAGTCACCTCTTCATTCGCGATGACTTCCAACGGCTGGGAAACCGGCTCGTAACGATCCAGTGTGGCTTCCAACGAATAAGAACCCGCCGGCAATCGATACAAGTGTGCCGGCAAAGAACCGGTCTCGTTTTTCGCTCCCTTGATGGCAAAGTGTGCGCCCGCACCGTCAGCCGTTAACACCAGCGAACCGAAACCTTGCGTCAACGGCAGGTTCGCCATTCGCACCGTTTGATTGGAAGTCACCGTGATGGAAAAATTGGTCGTCGTGTAACCGTTCAGCCGGACGGTCACGTGATAATCACCCGTCGGTAAATCCTGCACCGGCGAACCTTCCGGAAAAATCTGTGAACCGTACTCGGGGTTTTTCAATTCGATGCTGGCGCCCGACGGCACCGTGTTAATCCAAAGGCTGCCGGCGTTGCGCGCCAGCGTAATCGGCCCAATCAAATTAGTTTGATTCGCCTTGATGCTCACCGGGACCACTTGCAATTGATAGCCCTCTTTGAACACCCGCACTTGATATTCGCCAACGGGAATGCCCGTGAGCACTTTGTTCGCCGCCGCGCTCTTAACCCCGGTGTCCAACCGGATTTCGTAATTCGCTCCCGGCGGTAAAATCGACACCCGCAGACTGCCCACACTGCGCTCCAGCCAGATTCCCTCCAGTTTATTTTCCTGATTTTCACGCACGTCGAAATTGCGTATTTCTCTGGGTTCATACCCCTCTTTAGAAACACGGATGGAATGTTTCCCCGCGCGCACCTCCACCCGCCGTCCCGTGACCTCACGCCCGTCAATCGTGACGGCAGCATCATCCGGCGAGGTGATAAAAGTTAATACCCCCATTCCCACCACGGCTTCCAGGTGCACGTTCAAATGGGTCAGCTTGTTGGCCACCAAATTCGTCTGCACTGTCACCGGTGCATGCCCGACCATTTCAAACTCGATCGTCGCCGGGCCGGATTTAATCTGTGTTTTCGCAACCGGCGTCCGGCCCAGAAATTCACCATTCACCTTCACCGATGCTCCCACCGGCACACTCGCCAGTTCCACCACAGCCTCATCAGCTCCCGGATGGAATTGATTCTTCAACGCCAGGATCAGAACCAATAGCACCACACCCGCCGCCAACCACCATTTCGTGCTCCGGGACAAGTTAAAGCCGATCGGCTCATTCTCTTCCGTCTCCGGCATCTCGTGACTCAATGGCGGCAAAGGCAATAACGGCATTCCTGCGTGAGGCGGATTGGCCGGTGCCGGCATCACAACCGTTTTCGGCGGCACATTCGCGGGAATGACTGGTGTGGATTCCTCTTTGACGTCCGACTTCGTTGTGCCCGGTTTCGTAGCCGCCGCCGGTTTCTCTGCCTCCGGATCAGCCAGCGTAAAGGGCAGTGGCGGCGCTGCTAAAATCGTCTGCGTATCCGACAAAGACAATCGCCGCAAAATCTCCAACGCACTTTTCGGACGTTGCGCCGGGTCTTTCGCCAGACAGGCCGCAATGGTCTCCTCCCACACTGGGGGAATCACTTCACCCCGGATATTCAACTGTTGCCGCCGCACCGTCATCGTCGGCGCGGTCTTCTCCCGGACCTGCGCCAGAATATCCCCCGTAAAAAACGGCGGGCGCGTCGTCATCAATTCGTAAAGCGTCGCCCCCAACGAATACACATCATCCGCCGCGGAAGCCGGTTCCCCCAATGCCTGCTGCGGGCTCATGTAAACCAGCGTGCCGCTTGCCCCCTGCACCACCATCGTCGCGCGCGTAATCGTGTCACTCAAACTGCGCGAAATGCCAAAATCCGCCACCTTCAACTGCCCCCGCCGGTTGATCATCAGGTTGGAAGGCTTGAGGTCACGATGCGCCACCCGTGCCGCCTCGTGCGCATATTGCAGCGCCCCGCAAAGCTGCACCACCCACTGCTGCAAATCGGCTGCTTCAAAGACTTTATTCGGACGTTCCGCGCGTAAATTCGACAACGTATCGCCGTCGATAAACTCCATCGCAATTCCGGCGCAAAACTCGTCCTGCACAAAATCGTAAATGCGAACGATATTGGGATGAGTTAACTCCAGGCTCCGACGCGTTTCCCGCTTCAGATTATCCAACGCACCGCGATCATGCCGGACGATTTCCGGCAGGAACTTGATGGCAATCTCCCGCTCCAACTCCTCGTCAAACGCCAGCCAAACGATCCCCATACCGCCCCGCCCCAGAATTTTCCTCAGCGTATAACGCTTCAAAATTTTCTGGCCGGAGACGAAACCACGAATGGTCGCTCCGACATCCAGGTCTGTTAGCGGTGTAAAGCCTTCAGAATCCATGAATAAAGGAAAAACGCCTTTGCGGCCAAGTCAAACGGAAGTTGCCGTCGGATTGCCGCCAGGAGGCTCGGTTGCCTGGCATGATGATAAAATAATGCACTTCAGTGATAGATGCGAATCACCTCTTCAGTTTCTCTCAAAACCGCCCCGGTTGGCAATGCAAACCGGCAAAGGCAAATCGTTCCTTTTTCTCCCGATTTAAAATGTGGTTTTCGTCTCATCCGGCCAACCTGCCTTTCAATTTATCCCGGAATAGCCCGGAATAGCCCGGAATAACCCATACAAAACCACCCCCCATTTTACCCCTACCCCCCTCTCAACTAGTTGATCCATGGGCAGTTGCACCACATTTTTACAAAATCCGACATTAACCAACCTAATCCCAAGGAAATTTATCCCATACAAAGCCATACAAAGCCATACACCGCCTTCCCATCCCGAAGGGATGCCAGACATTAGCCGGGGGTGAACCCGCCTCCT
>JBEHZA010000045.1:0-18587 GCA_048497895.1 Verrucomicrobiota bacterium | reverse complement strand
GCTGACAGAAACCGTGCTCTTGTGCCTGCTCCTGGTGCAAAATGAGACGCTGCTCGGGATGCAACGACGCTCAAATATTTTTCTACTCTATCCCCTGGCGGTTGCCGGAGTGGCCGGGGTGATGTCATTGCTTTTGGGGTTCGGTCAGCAGGTTGATTTTGCCCGCCAGGTTTTGCTGATTGTGCTGACAGGCATCGTGGTGGCGCCCGTCTCCGCCTGGGTATTTGGCTGGAATTTAAGCGGACTGTACCGTCAGTTTTCGCGGCATTTTTTGCGAACCGAATCGTGATGCGTGTGGTACAATCAACGTTGGGACGGTTTCATCATTTCGATCTTGCGCGTCAAATGCTGCAACGCCATGCCCTGGAGTGTGTGTTTACCGGTTATCCCAAATGGAAACTGAACGGCGAAGGTTTGCCGCCCAGAAAAATCCGTTCTTTTCCGTGGCTGCACACTCTCTACATGGCCCGGGGACGTTTCGGTTTGACGCAACGCTGGTTGAGCCGCGAGCTGGGCTGGCAATGCCATCTGGTGCATGACCGTTATACCAGCCGGAATATGCCCGAATGTGACGTGTTCATTGGCATGTCGGGCATTTCGTTGCAGTCCGGCCTCACGGTGCAGCGGCGGGGTGGTAAATATTTTTGTGACCGGGGCTCAGCTCACATCGCCGCACATGATGACTTTATTGCGGCGGAGTACCGGCGACGCAAACTGCCATATGAAAGGACTGATCCGCGAGACCGGAATCGCGAGGAATGTGAATATGTGGCGGCGGATTTGATCACCGTTCCTTCCCGGTTCGCTTTAAAATCCTTCGCTGACCGGGGTGTGCCGACGACGAAATTACGGCGTGTGCCTTATGGGATGGATTTGCAACGGTTTCAACGCTGCGGTGAACCTGAGCCGGGAACTTTTCAAGTGTTGTTCGTCGGGAACGTAAGCCCAGCCAAAGGCATCTTCTATTTGCTGAAGGCCTTCAAACAATTGCGGCATCCGCGCAAACAGTTGCTCCTCGCAGGGACTGTGGCTCCCGATTTTCGCGAAGCTCTGGCCAAGGCACTGCCAGAACAAGTGACACTCG
The DNA here is from genome assembly GCA_048497895.1 of Verrucomicrobiota bacterium. Classification (GTDB taxonomy): domain Bacteria; phylum Verrucomicrobiota; class Verrucomicrobiia; order Limisphaerales; family JBEHZA01; genus JBEHZA01. Next base: position 17,503 of record JBEHZA010000045.1, on the reverse strand, counting down.
CTGGTCATGTGCCACAGATGCAACTTCCGTTGCTGATGAGCCGGAGTCATGTTCTGGTCCTGCCGAGTCTAAGCGACGGTTTTGGCCTCGTTTTAGGCCAGGCTCTGTCATGTGGTTGTCCGGTAATTGCGAGCGATCGCACCGGTGGCCCGGACCTGATTATCAATGGCAAAGAAGGTTTTATTGTGCCCGCAGGCGACTCTGTTTCATTGGCTGAAAAACTGGAGCAATTATGCCAGGACCAGCAGCTTTATCCGCAAATGAGCATAGCTGCCCGGCAACGCGCCAAGGCACTGGGCGGTTGGAATGTTTACGGTGACGAGATGTACCGGCTATGTCAGGAATGCGCCGTAAATTAATGATTCTGGAGACGCATCCGATTCAATATCGCGTGCCGATTTATCAGCGGATGCAGGAATTGCGGCCCGGTTCATTTAAAGTATGCTTCGGCACCGATTGTTCCGTCCGCGGTCATTTCGATGTCGGATTCGGCCGGGAGGTAGCCTGGAATATTCCGCTCTTAAGTGGTTTTGATCATGCAGTGCTCCATAATCAACGCGGACCGCTGTTATCGGGACGACGCAGTTTAAGCGGTCGTGGTCTGGAGGAGTGCATCAAGTCTTATCAGCCGGACGCAATTTTGTTGAACGGGTTGTATTTTCAATATGATTTCGCCGCTTACTGGCACGGTCGTAAATTAGAAATCCCGCTTTGGTTGCGAAGCGAAACACAGGATCACGCTTTTCAAAGAGGCGCCTGGAAAAACTTCGTCCGCACGATCATTTACCAAAAGCTTTACCAGAAATTTTCGCGGTTCTTTTACATTGGAGAGTTAAACCGGCAGCACTACCTGACGCACGGAGTTACGGCAGCGAAGTTGTCTCCGGCCCGCTATTGCGTGAAGAATCCATTTGAGCATTTAACGGTGGCGGAACGGCAAGCACGCCGGGCGGCGCTCAGGGCTAAATTGAACCTTGGGAACAAGGAAACTCTCTTCGCGTTCTTCGGAAAACTCATTCCGAAAAAAGGGCCGGAACATCTGCTCACTGCCTGGCGGCAAATGCCGGAAGCAATGCGTCGTTCGAGCCGCTTGATGTATGTCGGCTCAGGAGCAATGGAGGCCGAATTGCGTCAACTCAGCGCCGATCTGCCCGTGATTTTTACCGGTTTCATCAATCAACGGGAATTGCCTGATTACTATCTGGCGGCGGACGTGGTGGTTTTGCCTTCCCGGCAAATGGGCGAAACCTGGGGGCTGGTGATCAACGAAGCGTTGCTGGCAGGCTGTCGAACCATCATCTCCAGCGCGTGTGGTTGTGCCGGTGAATTTACGTCCCTGCCGCACGTGCGCGTATTTAACCCCGGGGAGATCAATGAACTTACGGATGCCATGGTGGCACTGACGGAGCAAACGCGTGATTTTCAATGGGCGGAACCGTTCATGGCTAATTACAGCATTGATGCAGCCGCCCGTGCGTTATTGGACGCACTCGATTAACCGGATGAAAATTCTGTACCTGGGCGAAGACGCAGAACACTCCTCGAGTCTGGATCGGGCACGCGCTTTGGCCCGGCTCGGTCACGAGGTTCAAATTATCAAACCCCTTGCAGACGTAACCACGTCGCGCTGGCTGAATGCGCTTCATTACCGGACTGGTTACCGTTTTCGCAGCGGCTCCGTGGCGCGGCAAATCGTGAACGAAACGGGCGGCGAATCGTACGACGTGGTCTGGGTGGATGGAGGATGTGCCATCAGCCGGGAACTGTTACAACAATTGCGCCAACAGAGCCGGTGGCTGGTGAATTACAACCTTGATGACCCGTTTGGTTCGCGCGATGGCAGACGCTGGGACACGTATCGCCGGAGTGTTCGGGAATATGATCTTGTTTGCGTGGTGCGTCCGGAAAATGTGTCTGAAGCCAAGGTCCGTGGCGCCCGGCGTGTGCTTAAGGTTTGGCGCAGCTACGATCCCGTGAGCCATGCCGTAGTGAAGCTCGCTGAGCCGGACCGTCAGCGGTGGGCGAGTGAAGTGTTGTTTGTGGGCACGTGGATGCCGGAGCGGGGCCCTTTTCTGGCGGAACTGCTGCGGCGGAATTTGCCGCTGACTATTTATGGAAACCGTTGGGAACTGGCACGCGAATGGCCGATGCTTAAAAAGGCATGGCGTGGTCCCGGCATTCTGGGGACGGATTACGTAAAGGCCGTCCAATGTGCGAAGATTTCACTGGGCCTGTTGTCCCGCGGAAATCGTGATCTGCATACCCAGCGTTCGCTGGAAATTCCTTTCATCGGCGGATTGCTTTGCGCCGAACGCACCCGGGAACACGCTCAACTTTATAATGAGGAGCGGGAGGCTGTTTTCTGGAGTGACGCCAGTGAATGTGTGGAGAAGTGCCAATGGTTGTTAAAGGCGGACACCTGGCGACGGACGATTGCTGAGGCGGGACACAAGCGCGTTATCGCGCTGAAAGTTTCCAATGATGAAACAGTGCAGACCATTTTAGATGCGCTTGTCAAACAGGGAAAAGCAGATGCAATCGCGAGCGAAGCGGTTTCGGACATAACAGGTAAACTGCATACGGTTTATTGATCTTCCAACGGCGGCCATGCTGGATTTCGCACAAGCTGTTCCCAAATCATCGTTTATCGGAGCCCTGCTGCGGCTTCCGTTGAAACTGATTCCGTCGGGCGTGGTAGTCCCCATTTTATCCGGTCCGCTCCGGGGGAGCCGCTGGTGCATCAGGGCCGGTTTGCACGGCTGTTGGCTGGGAACGTACGAGTTGGACAAGCAGAACTTGTTTGCCTCGCTCCTGAATCCGGGACTCACGGTTTACGACATTGGCGCCAACGTCGGTTTTTATACTTTGCTCGCCTCGAAATACGTCGGAACTCAAGGCCAGGTTTACGCTTTTGAACCAGCGCCGGATAATCTTCTCAAGCTGCAACGGCACGTAAATATCAACGCCTGCCGAAATGCCCGGGTGCTGGATTGCGCTTTAAGCAATCAGCCGGGGAGAGCGAATTTTGACGATAACGGCAGTTACACCGGAAAATTATCCGCGCACGGAAAAACAACGGTGAAACTGGAAACTCTCGATGGATTATTGGCCGCCGGCCGCATCAGTCCGGCGCAGCTCGTAAAGATCGATGTGGAAGGGGCGGAATTAGCAGTGCTCGAAGGCGGCCGGGATTTTTTTCAAAATCATGCTCCGACGATATTGCTCGCTACCCACGGTGTGGATATTCATCGCCAGTGCTGCGACCGGTTGCGTTCATGGGGCTACACGCTAAAGCCGATTGATGCAACCAGAACGCTGGATGAAACCGATGAAATCATGGCGGTGAAGGAAGTGGAAACGGGCAACCCTATTCAACCTTATGCTGGCTAGTCTGCGCAGCGTCGCACGCACTGGAGCGACTGGAAAAATCAGTTGGCCCGCCGCCTTTTGGTGCGCGGTGGCTTTGCTCGTTTGCCAATGGTTGACCGGCACGTCCCCTCTATTTGCGCAGTTGGTCTTTGTTTGCCTGGCGTTGGGAGTTATCGCGGTTAATTGTCTCGGAGGCGTTGCGGAATTAAGCGGCTTTTGCGTGTTCGTGATGTTGCTCAAGCTGGTGTTAGTTTCCCAATGGCTCAAAGTCTTTTTTGGTGAATCCGCCGACGGCACGCTGACTCTGCCGATTCTGACCATACTGGTGATGGTAGCGGGTTTTTTCGGAATTTTGGGCGCGTCACTGGTCAGCGCACCCTTCCGGTTTCGGGCGCCGAAGCTCAAGCCGATGCTCGATCCCAAGTCACTTCGTCTGGCTGGCATCCTGACGTATGTGCTGGGTACCATTTGTTGTCTGGGTTCGATTGCTGCGGGAGGTGAAGATGGCATGCTGCGGGTTGGTGGCATACCCGGTTTGCTGCGGCAATTGATGTTCGTCTCCAAACTTTCCATCGTGTTCACCACGGCGGCTGTCATTCTGCAAACGGAAAAGTGCAGTTCGCTAAAATGGCTGAACGGACTGCCGATTGCCACTTACTTTGGATTTGGCCTATTGACTGCCAGCAAGCAGGCTTTGCTCGATCCGTTTCTGCTCTATGGTTTGACGGTGTGGGCATTTGGATATCGCTTCCGGTGGAAGCACGGCGTGGCCGCAGTGTTGGTTGCGATCTTTGCACAGTTTGTCCTGTTCCCATTTGCTCAGAATGCCCGCAATGTTATTCGCGTCTTTGGCCTGCGCGAATCCCTGGCCGCCACTTCCGAGTTTGTCGGAGTATTCCTTGGGGACAGCCAATTTCGCGACCGGCTGGGAGATAATCCGGATCAGGAGACCAACTATTTCAACCGGCCCGCGGGATTAATGGAGCGGTTTGGTTTGCTCAAGGCCATCGATATGCTGGTGACCGAAACGCAGATGCAGGGCCAGAGTGGATGGGACACCATTTCACATGGCTTCAGCATGCTGGTTCCACGCGCGATTAATCCTTCCAAGCCAGCGGTGAACACTGGCAATTACCTGGGACACAAAGCCGGATTACTGGATGATGCGGATGAAGGCACGCAAGTATCGTTCGGCTTCATCGCCGACAGCTTCAGCGCCTTTGGCTGGTGGGGAGCCATTCTGATACCATTCTGCATCGTCTTCAGTTTTACCGTCATTTACCGGTGGCTGGTTGGACCACTCTGGCAAAATGTCTGGGCGGTTTATCTGTTTGGTGAGTTTCAACACTCGTTTACCGAACAAACGATCGCTTCGATGATCATTACGATCTGCCTGAGCCCGTTGAGTTATCTGGTGATTTATTATGGAGTCGAGTTGTGCCGAAAATGGCTGAGTGGCGGACGGCTCTTCGATTTCGCGCCAAATGTCCGGTCAACCAGCGCGAGCAAAGCGATCAGCTTGTGAAGATACTGGTCTATCGTCTGGGAAGCCTGGGAGACACGATTCTGGCGTTGCCCTGTTTTCACGCGTTGCGCCGAGCCTTTCCGGCAGCACAAATTACGGTGCTGACCAATCAGCCGGTTTCCAAAGTGGCTCCGGCCTTATCGTTGATTCTGGAAAATACGGGCACAATCGATAGCACTCTGGAATATCCCATCGGCTTAAAAGCCGGACGCGAACTGTGGATGCTCAAGGAGCGGATTCGCCGGGAGCAGTTCGATCTAGTGATTCATTTGACGGCGGCTCGCGGAAAGATGCGCAGTTGGCGGGATTATCTTTTTTTCAAAGCCTGTGGCATTGGGAAGGTGATCGGGACACCATTTGCACCGGAAGACCTGGAACCGAAACCGGTCACGCCGGACCGGTATGAGTGGGAGGCGCAACGCTTATTCCGGCGGGTGGAGTCGATTGCACCCGGTCATTTGGATGACGCAACGCTTTGGGATCTCAAACTCTCAACAGCGGAAATTCAGCAAGCAGAAGCATTGCTGGCGGAGAACCAGATTGACGAGCCTTTCATCGCCTTGTCCGTGGGGGCCAAAGTCGCTTTGCGGGATTGGGGACAAACAAAATGGGAACAACTCTTGCGACGGCTGGCGTCTGTACTGGGTGAGCTGCCGCTGGTGTTTTTCGGTTCTACGGAAGATCGCGAACGTTCCCAGGCACTGAGTTATTTATGGCCCGGAAAAAACAGCAATCTGGCTGGGCGTTGCTCTCCGCGAGTCACTGCAGCGGTGTTGCGACAGGCGAGGCTTTTTATCGGGCATGATAGTGGCCCCATGCACCTGGCGGGTGCGGTGGGAGTGCCTTGTGTGGCCATTTTTACGGCACGAAATCATCCGGGGCAATGGTGGCCGCGAGGAAATCAGCACCGGATTATTTACCATCAGACTGAGTGTTTTGCCTGTGGATTGGATGAATGCACCGTGCAGCAGCGCAAGTGCATCACGTCGATCAGTGTCGATGAAGTCGCCAACGCGGTTCTCCAACTGGCACCAGCCGCTGTCAGCACAATTACGGACCGTTCGTGCGCGTGAAGCTATTGGAATTGATTCGTTCCGTTGATCCCGCTGGCGGTGGGCCAGTGGAATCCTTGAAGACGCGTGCGGCCGTGCTCCGGGCTGAAGGGCACGAGGTGGAGGTGATGAGCCTTGATCCAGCGAATGCGGCTTGCGTAGCCGAATTTCCTTTGCGACTGCATGCGTTGGGGCGGACCCGTGAGGGTTACGGGTTTTCCCGTGGGATTGTGGAATGGTTGCAGCAGCATGCTCCAGCCTATGACGCGGTGATTGTGCATGGACTTTGGCAATACCATTCGCTGGCGGCATGGCAGGCATTGCACCGTTTAACAGTTCCTTACTTTGTCTTTCCGCATGGCATGCTGGATCCGTGGTTCAAACGGGCCTATCCATTGAAGCATCTAAAGAAATGGTTGTATTGGCCGTGGGCGGAATATCGTGTCTTGCGGGATGCGCGCGCCGTGTTGTTTACCTGTGAAACCGAGCGAACTTTGGCGCGGCAGTCCTTTTCCCTTTACCGCTGTCGCGAAGAGGTTGTTGATTTTGGCACGAACGGAAATTCTGGAGACTCCAAAGCCCAGGTCGAAATCTTCTACCAGACGTTTCCCGGTTTACGAGAGCGACCGTTTGTTCTTTTTCTTGGTCGTGTGCAGGAGAAGAAAGGGGTGGATTTACTGCTGCGGGCCTGGGCGAATTTGCGGGAAAACGGGGCGTATCGGGATCACAGCCTGTTGATTGCCGGTCCGGTGGCGGAGAACTATCAAACGTATCTTTCCAGTTTGGTCCGCCAACTGAACATTACGGAAAGCGTCGTTTGGGCGGGCTTAATTCGCGGTGATTTAAAGTGGGGTTCCCTGCACGCCGCGGAAGTGTTTGTGTTGCCATCGCATCAGGAGAATTTTGGCATCGCGGTCGCGGAAGCGTTGAGTTGCGGTTTGCCAGTGTTGATTTCTGACAAGGTCAATATCTGGCGGGAGGTGGAATCCGCAGGCGCAGGTCTGGTGGCGTCCGATGATCTGGCGGGAACGATGCGATTGCTTCAACGCTGGCAGGAATGCCCGGAGCAGGAGCAGATGCGAAAACGTGCGAGCGCTTTGTTTTATCAACGGTATGAGATCAAGCGGGTGGCGGAAGGGTTCGTAAACGCGCTGCGCAAATACGGAGTAACGGTATGAAAATCTGCATTGTGCAGGGCGCATTTCTGCCGGTGCCGCCAATCATGGGCGGGGCGGTGGAAAAGATTTGGTATCGCTTAGGGCAGGAGTTTGTCCGTCAAGGTCACCGGGTTGTCCACATCTCACGCGCGCATCCGGAGCTGCCGCAGCTTCAGTGTGTCGGAGGTGTTGAACACCGGCGGGTGAAAGGGCACATGGCGCCACGCTGGATGGGGCAACGATTGTGGCTAGATTGGCTCTACTCGCGACGCGCTCTGGCGGCGCTGCCCGCGAGCGATATTGTGGTGACCAATTCATTCTGGCTGCCGGTGTTGCTGGATCAGAAAATAAAGTCCGGACGGATTTATGTCCATGTAGCCCGTTTCCCGAAAGGGCAATTGCGTTTGTATCGCGGAGCGGACCGGTTGCAGACGGTTTCCAATGCGGTCGCGGAGGCCATGAAACAACAGGTGCCTGAACTGGCAGCGAAAATTGCGGTCGTTCCCAATCCGTTGCCGGAACTGGACTTCACACTGCCCACGCGAAGCGTCCTGGAAGCGAACAAATTTTTGTTTGTTGGCCGGTTGCATCCGGAAAAGGGAATCGAGTGGCTGATCCGGGCCGCGCTCGAATTGAAAGAAGAGTATCAACTGAGAATTGTTGGCCCCTGGCAATTGGAGTTGGGCGGCGGCGGGGAACCTTATGGCAGGTTTTTGCAATCACTTGCGGCAAAATCAAACGGACGCATTCAGTTGATTGGTCCGGTTTTTGAAGAGGAGAAATTGCGCGCGGAAATGGATCAGGCGGGAGTGTTCATTTATCCCTCTCAAGCGGATCATGGCGAAACCTTCGGATTGGCGCCGTTGGAGGCGATGTCGCGGGGCTGTGTTCCCTTGGTTTCGGATCTGAATTGTTTTCGGGATTTTATTCAGCCGGGCGTAAATGGATTCGTGTTTGAACGTTCTGGAGGCATTGACGGATTGCGCCGGCGATTGAGTGAAATGATGAATCTTCCCAATCTACTGGAATTCTCCAGGCGGGCTCAAGAAACGGCGCGCGATTTTCATGTGAGCCGGATTGCGCAACTTTACCTCGAAGATTTTCAACGGGTGCTGGGCCCATGCAATTAACTTCACATCAACAAAAGAGCGCTTATCACAGCCCGTGGTCACTGCGTGAACGAGTGGCAATGCTGCTTTGGGAAATCGGCTGGACTCTGGCGTGCCGGTGGACGCCGAAACCGCTGAACGGATGGCGGTTGCTTTGGCTGCGTGGCTTTGGGGCTGGCGTGACGGGTAAACCGTTTGTTCATCAAAGAGCGCGGATCACAGTGCCCTGGAATCTGACCCTGGAAGACCGGGCCTGTCTGGGAGACGGCGCGCACGCCTACTGCCTGGGCGAGGTCATTCTCCGGCGCAACTGCACGGTGGCACAGGAAGCCTACCTTTGCACTGGCACGCACGACTTTACGCATCCGGATAAAATTCTCCAAACGGCGCCGATTCTGGTGGAGGCAGAGGCTTTTGTGGGAGCGCGGGCGTTGGTTTTGCCGGGAATTACGATTGGGGCGGGCGCAGTAGTGGGGGCGGGCTCAGTGGTAACGCGCAACGTTGCACCTGGAACGGTCAACGCAGGCAATCCGTGTCGAAAATTGCGAGCAATAGCATGACACCTTTGCTAATCAAAGAGCATCAGGCGCAGGATTTGCGGCAGGCGTTGGAACGTTTTTACCAGACGACGACGGATTATCTCGCGTTTAACGAGACCAGTCATCATCCGGACCGTTGGGAGATTGTAACGTCCGAGATCAGCGAAATTGTTGTGCGAAAAGGTGCGTGCCGGGTGCTCGAATTTGGCGCCGGGCGAAGCGGATTCGGAAAGCATTTTCGCTCCCGCAACGTTTACTACGTGGCGCAGGATATCACCGGAGCCAACCGCGATCATTTGAAGAAATATTCGGATGGCTTTTACGCAGGCGATTTGAGCGGGTTGCAAGGCCGGTTTGACGTAATTTTCAGCACGTTTGCTTTTGAACATGTGACCCGTCCGCTGGAAGTATTGGAGAAGTGCTGGGAATTGCTGGATGCCGGCGGAGTGTTGCTTTTGTTTTGCCCACGGTATGACCTGCCGGGTTATTTGCCGCCGTCGCTGGATCATTTGAGCCGGAGTCGAAGAGTATTCGTCGCCTTTCAAGTTATGTTCCGGCGGTTGTGGACGGTCTTGAGTGGCACGCCAGCCTTTCTGTTGATCGCAGACCCTTCGGTATTGCACCGCCCATGGAGCCGGGATCGGGATGCGGTGCATCTGGCGAGCCGGTTTGATCTGGTTGTATGGGCCAAACACCGCGCGCAGGTGCGCGTTCATGGAGTAGCGTCTCACGGCTTGAAAGACTGGGTGGTGAAAAATCTGCTGCAAATCAACGTCTCGTTGCACAAGCCGTTTTAATTTTCGTGGTTTCCATTCTCATCTTAACGCGGAATGAAGAGGCGGATTTGCCGGGCTGCCTCGCTTCGGTGGCGTGGTCGGATGACGTGCAGGTGTTCGACAGCTTCAGCACGGATCGCACCGTGGCCATCGCCCGTAGTGCGGGTGCAGCCGTGACGCAACGGGCTTTTGATAACTATGCCGCTCAACGCAATGCCGCGTTAAAATCGATCCACTTCAAATACGAATGGGTATTTATCCTGGATGCTGATGAACGGGTGACGATCGAATTGGCGCGGGAGTTGCAGGCGTTTTCTCCAGCTCAAGGCGTGGTGGCCGGGCGCGTCCGGCGCCGGGATTTTCTTGGTACAACGTGGCTTAAACATGCGCAAATCTCGCCGTATTTCCTGCGGTTAGTGCGTCCGGAATCGGTCCACTATGAGCGGGAGGTTAACGAAGTGCTGGTGGTGAACGGTGAAGTTCAGGAGTTGCGCGGATATCTGGATCACTATCCTTTTTCCAAAGGGCTAAAGCACTGGATCGATAAGCACAACACTTACTCCAGCATGGAGGCGGCAGTGATTCAGCAACAGGCGGACGGGAAACCGAATTGGCGCGAGGCCTTTTGGGCGAAGGATTTCAACATCCGGCGCCGGGAACAGAAGCGGGTATTCTATCAGTTGCCGTTTCGTCCGGTGGTGAAGTTTTTTTACATGATGTTCGTGCGTGGCGCGATTCTGGATGGCAAGGCCGGTTGCACGTATGCAGTGCTGCAAGCCATATATGAGTATTTCATCGTGGTCAAAACCCGGGAGTTACAGGCCCGGAATCCCCATTGAATCAGATGAACATATTGGTTTGGGGAATCAATTTCTCACCGGAGCAAAAGGGCATTGCCCCGTACAATACCGCGTGGTGCGAGTATCTGGTTCAAAAGGGACATCAGGTTACCATGCTGACCAGTTTCCCGTATTATCCGGCCTGGCAGAAAATTCCCGGCGATATGGGGAAGTGGTATCGTTACGAAGTGTTTGAAGGCATCGCAGTGCATCGTTGCTGGCATTATGTGCCGAAGAAGCCGTCCACACTTAAGCGGATTTTGCACGAGGGCAGCTTTGTCGTGACGACTTTTCTAAGAGCGATGCGGTTGCCACGTCCGGATGTGATTATGGTCATTTCGCCGCCATTGCTGTTGGGGGCGGCGGCGTGGTTGCTGACGTGTTTTAAGCGGGCTCCTTTTATTTTTCACGTGCAGGATTTGCAACCGGACGCAGCAGTGGGACTGGGGATGATGCGGCGCTCGTGGCTGGTGCGGGCGTTGTATGCGCTGGAGAAGTTTGCTTACCAGAAAGCAACCGCCATCTCTGCGATCAGCGATGGCATACTCGCGGCCATTGGCGAAAAAGGCATCGAGGGCAGCAAGCTGATCGCTTTTCCCAATGGGGTGAGCATTCCCACTAAATTGCCCGCACCGGGCGAATTCCGCCGTCGGTATGGTTATCACACCGATGATTTTCTGGTAGTCTATTCGGGCAACCTTGGGGTCAAACAGGGATTGAATATTCTCATTGCGGCGGCCCGACAGCTAAAGCAGCGCCAGATCCAAATTATTATTTGTGGCGATGGCGCACAGAAGCAGGAACTGGCAAAGGCGATTGCGGCATCGGCTTTGGAGAACGTGCGCTTGCTGCCACTGCAACCGGAATTGCATTACCTCGAAATGTTGATCGATGCGAATTTGAATGTGATCACGCAACAGTCAGGAGCATCCGGGTGTTTCTTTCCGAGCAAATTACTCAAAAGCCTCGCACTGGGGCGTCCTGTGCTGACGGTTTGCGATCCAGCCAGTGAATTGGGGCGGTTCGTCGAGGAAGCAGGTTGCGGGGTGAGTGTGTCGCCGGAAGCGCCGGATTTGCTGGCGCAACAATTGGAGGAACTTCAGCAGAGCCCAGTCCTGCTGCAACAATACGCGCGGGCCGCAAAGGTCGCGGCCGGGACTTTCGATCAAGCCGACATTCACCAGCAATTTGAACGCCGGTTGATCTCAATTGTGAAAACGTGGAAGCAGTAGCACGCGACAAGATGAATTGGATCTGGATGATTTTGGCGTTGGGATTTGTCTGGCTGCAATTGTTCAACGAATTGCACACGGACTGGTCTTTGAATCCGCAGTATGCTTACGGATATTTAGTGCCTTTTCTGGCGTTGGGTTTGGCCTGGCGGCGTTGGTTGGATCGGCCAGCGGCGGAGGAAACAAAATGCAACTGGTTATGGCTGATCCCGTGCGTCCTGCTGTTGCTCTTGCCGTTTCGGCTGATTGAAGAAGCCAATCCGGAATGGCGAATGGTGTTGTGGGCACATGCTCTGCTGGCCGTGGGAGTAACACTGGGATTTTGCATGTGGCAAGGCGGAAAGGCATGGGGGAGGCATTTTGCGTTTCCGATTATTTTCGCGGCAGTAGCAGTACCCTGGCCGATGTTCCTTGAGAAATGGTTGATTCATGGCTTGATGCGGCTGGTGGCGGCAGTTGTGGTCGAATTGGCTGGCATGACCGGGTTGCCTGCGGCGCAACATGGAAACCTGATTGAGATCAGCCAGGGATTGGTGGGGGTGGATGAAGCGTGCAGCGGAGTGCGCTCGTTGCAAACGACCTTCATGACGGCTTTGTTTTTTGGTGAACTTTACCGCTTGAGCACGGGGCGGCGGATTGCGCTATTGGCTATCGGAGCCGGGTTGGCGTTTCTGGCGAATATCGGTCGCACTTATTATCTGGTTTGGACGGCGGTCAATCGTGGGTTTGAGGAATTACATCGGGTTCATGATGGAGCGGGCATCGTTGTGATGACGTTGATATTGCCGCTGCTGTTGCTCGCGGCATTGTGGTTGCGCCAAAGGATAACGTTGAAAATGCCCCAGCCATTCACCAGCACTATGCCGGCAATGCCAGTGCGGGTTGGCCTGATAATCATGATGACGGTGGTGGGTTCCGAATGGCTGACCGAAGCGTGGTATTCAGCACATGAAGGCCGGGAACGGGCGAGCAACGCGTCCTGGTCCATCAACTGGCCGACGAATCAATATGGTTTCGCGGATGTGCCGATCAGCGATACTGCCCGGGCCATGTTGCGGTGTGATCAGGGGCGTGGAGTTACATGGACGGATGCGCAGGCCAATCAATGGCAGCTTTTTTTTCTGCGTTGGGAACCCGGCCGGAACTCCGCGCAATTAGCCAAGGGACATACGCCGGAAATCTGTTTGCCTTCCACCGGTTGGAAGCTGACACGTGATCGCGGGGTAGTGAAACTGAATGTCGGCGGGCTTGATTTGCCGTTTCGCCATTACGAATTCACCTTCGGTTCACGAACGATGTTTGTCTTTTATTGCTTGTGGGAAAACCGGCCGATGGCGAAGCAATTGTTATTGCCGGAGGATGGCACCTTGACCAGCCGCTGGCTGGCGGTGCGTTATGGCATCCGGCATCTGGGGCAGCAGGTGTTGGAACTGGCATTGGAAGGACCGAGCACATCGGCGGAATCCGATGTCGCCTTGCAGGAGGAATTGCCGCGCATTATCCGCTTCTAGCAATCTTCAACCCATTACGATGATTTGCCGCCGCCCTTGCCGGGCGGCTTTTTTTATCCCTTGCTCAAGGCGCGATTGACGAGCTGCTTTTCTTCCGGCAACAAAACAGTTTTGTCAGCCGATTCCAACAAAGGCCGCGCATCTTGTGTGTGACCGCAGGCATTCAACGTCAGGCCAAAGTAAACGGCAATGGTAGGGTCTTTGAGCGTTTGCGGAGTGAGTTGCTGGAAGATGGCCAGCGCTTCCCGGCTTTGCTTCTGGAGCAGCAACGAAAAGGCATAGGTCGAGGCGACAACCGGGCTTTTGGAATTGGCGTGATACAGTTCGAGCGCCTTCTGGTGGATATTCCGGTCGTTGGGATTGAGCAATAAACTAACCATGATGTAGTTATTGCGAATGGCGAGATTGTCGGGTTCAGAGAGGGCGACTTTGGCATAGAGCGCTTGCAGGCCGGAGGTATTGCCGTTGGTGGCGAGAATTTTCGACAGCGCCATGAAAGCCCACTTTTCCCGCGGCCAGGTATTCACCACTTGCCAGAGCACTTCCTGTTCTTCGCTGTTCCAATGCCACAGGCTGGTGAGCCGCACTAATTGGAGATGTTGATCGAGGTCCAGACTGGCGGCTTTGAGGGCTTTGCGCCATTCGACTTTCGAGCCAAGTTCATTGCCGGACACGCGCAGAGTGCGGGCCAGCAGGGCCAGACGAAAGCTCTCGCGCTTGCCCCAATTGGAATTCTGAATGATGGGTTGGAGCGTGCTCCAATCCTCCAACATTGCGAGGGTCTCGCAATACGTCGTCACGAGCGGCTGTTGTTTTAAAAGCGAGGGCGGTTTCGTGCTTAACCAATCGGCGGCTTGCCGGGTGCGATTATTATTCAGCATCCAGGAAGCCAGGGATTGAAGTTGCAGTGGGTCCTGGCCGCATTCTTTTTGCAGATTGCTCAGACTGGTGTTTAACAGTTCCGGCTGGAATATGGCCACGGCTCGCAAGCGCAGCAGGCGATCCTGAAAGGCGTGAGAATTGGCCAGCAGTTCGTCGGTGTATTTGAAGCAATCCGTTTTTTGCGAATGGCGGAGCGCATCTTCGGCCAGAAGGCGCAACGCAGCGGTTTTAACTGTGTTGTCTGAAATTAATGTCTGCAATTGTTCGCGCGCCAATCTGGCCTGCTCCGGCGAACCGAATTGCAAACGGAGCGAAGCCAGATCCAATTGCAGCGTGGCATCTTTGGGGGCAAGTTTGATGGCTTCGCCAAAATTCGTATCGGCTTCCGGAAGCCGTCGCATGGCCAGATACAAATCGGCAATGGCCCGTTTGATTTCTGCGGTGGGTGGGGTGGCGGAGTTGGTTAATTGCGTGAGGCTCTTTTCTGCCGCAGCGAACGCGTTGAACCGGGTAGCGCTTTTCAGCACCTCCAATTGATTGGTGGTGGCGGGTTGAAGTTCCGCCACGCGTTGGCGGTAGTACACGGAAATGGGAGAACCCAGTTGTTCGCCGACGTAGGCCATCAACCGGCACACAGCGACGCTATTGGGATTGTTGGCAACGGCCTGCTGCGCGCTCAAGACAGCTTGCCGGACTTCGCCGTGGGCAAAATATTCGCGCGACTGGCGAATGAGCCGCCGCTCTTTCCAATTCTTATAACCTTGAATCGCGCCGTATCCCGCCCCCGCAAGCGCACAAACACTGACGAGCGAAATAAGGGCGAGCCTGGTAAATTGTCGTGATTGAATCCACATGCGTTTATCGATGGCACCCTAAGTAACAATGACACGAGGCGCAATGGGGGGCGGTGACTTGTGAACGGGAATTAACCGGAACGCCGCAATGTCTTAAAACTTACAGATTGGTGGCGGAAAAGTGAAAGAGCAGCCATTCACGGCAAGCCGTTTCCGTTTGCCCCAAGGCACTTGCGGATTCATAACTGAGATAATGAAACGAGGATAGCCGAGGATGGTTTTGGATTAATTTTTGGGCAAGAGCAAAAGCCGCAAGATGATCCTGCGCAGCCGAAAGCCGTTGCCAATTCTGGAGGTCCCGTTGCCAACCTTCAGCGGTTGCGGAAAGGTTTGAACGAGGGAGTGCAGCGAGAAAGGGAGGAGGTTTCTGCCAGTTGTGAATGAGGTTCAAGGCTTCGGCGAAATGGCCAGTCTGGATTTGCCAACGGGCTAAAACCGGCCAGGCGAAACGCAAGTCATCTGCGTGAGCATCGAGATAGGCAGCCAGGGTTTCCGCAGTCGGGCTTTCTGCCCACAAACGAAATAATTCCTGCCGTTGATCGTGGTTCCAGCCGAGCAAGCCGGGATTGGTTTGAAGCAAATCGGTTAAGAGCAAGGGCCAGGATTTTCGAGACGCTTTACGGAGCAGTAATAGTTCGTTTTCGGGAAGACCACGATTGAGTTTCCAGAGGGCTTCCAGCGCTGGCTCATCCTGGCGCAACGTGTGCGCGAGGTCATCGATGAAGGCCGAGGAGAAACCACCGCGTTGAAGGCATTCATTCAGGGCGAACCAGGCTTGATCGGGATCGCGTTGCCGCCAGTAATGAAATTCCTGCAACGGTAATTCAGGGCTGTTGGGTTCCAGAAGATTCGCCCGGGCGAACGCGGATTGGGCGATGGATGAATTGGCGGCCACCAATCCCGAATAAAAATGCCAGCGCCAATCCAAGGGAGCAATCCAGAGCGCCTCTGCGAGTGATGGCCCAATGTCATTCTGACGTCCGTTTTTAAAATCCTGATCGATTTTAGAAGCCAAAGAATTCAATCGCGGTGTGCCGGGCAGCCAACTCAGAGCCCACACGGTGAGCAAACCGGCCAATAATATGCCGGTAATTTTTATTAATCTGGCGGATGGGAAATTAATTTCCCGGAAATGTGATTCCTGCGCGATGGCAACCAACAGGAGCACAGGCCAGACAGTGCCCATCCGGTGCCCGCTGACATCCACAAATCCATGCAGGCAGAATAAAACGGCGGTGATAAAAATTCCCCAGCGAAACACCTGATCCGTTGGGCCTCGGATTGCGTTAGTCAAAATCTTGAAAATTAAAACCAAGCTGGCGACGACACCGAAAAGCCCCATTTCTGCGGCCAGCCATAGCCAATCGCTTTCGGGATGAAGGACGATTTTTTGATTCAGGGATGATTCTTGAAACAAGCCGAACACCGAGGCGAAATTACCCAGACCGATGCCGGTGACCGGATAATGACCGATTAACCTGAGGGTATCCTGTTGGAGGAGCACGCGAAAATCGCCGGATAATTGGACCGAAGCCAATTCCATGATTCGCTGACTGAGCTGCCAGCGCAGTCCAAAGAAGAGAAGCCCAACGACGAAGAGGATGCCGCCGCCTTTGAGCGCTTGATCACGGGTGATTTGCGCGGAGGCGAGCATGGCTATGAGCCAAATCAGACAACCGAGGAAAGCAATGCCGAACCCGGCACGCGAATGGTTCATGACCAGAGCGGTCGCGACGGGAAAACCGAGACTGAGCCATTTGAACAAATTCCCGGTGCGGCGAGAGAGCGTCAGCAGGATGAACAGCAGTACGATGGTGCTGCCCAGCAGATTACCGGTTTGATTGCGGTTAGGGAAAAAACCGAATCCGCCAATGGGATGCCACGTTGGAGGAAAGACGTGGATAAGTTTTACGATGATGGCAAGCAGCGCGAGCGCTGAGATCAAGCTGACAAATAGTTCAATGACCGATTGACGGCTTAAGGTCCACTGCCGGTTCAGTAGATAAAAGGCCCAGAATAAATTTGCACCCAGCAATAGTATATTTTCGGCGGTGAGCCATGGTTGTGGAGTCATGGTGGCGGGCAAATGACAGCCAGATTCAGAGGGCAAATGCGCGTGAATGAAATCGTGGTGATGGATGCCCGGCAGGAGACACAACCAGGCCGCCAGCCAGGGGAGAAGGAACCAGAGCGGACGAAGATTCCGGCAACGAAAGGCGGCTTGGTCCACCAGCATCACGCTGAGGCCCGCGATCAGGAGGAAGGCTTGAATGGCTGGCTCGGTCGCTCCGCCCAATGCGGGAGCAAGACAGCTTAATACGATCAGAGTGCGATCAATCCAGACCAGCCGGGAATGCGGGTTACTTACTGACAATGGCGGGATTGGGCAAAGTGGCACTGTTCGCCAGACCGGAGGCAGAGGATGATTGGGTCAGGCTGTTTGCATTGGAGGTCAAACCAGCCAGTTTAGCCGCGAGCGCGTCGGATTCCTGGGGCGTTGCGGGCCTGGGCGTTCCGGAACTATCGGGTGAATAGGTCTGATTTTCGCCGACAGCTACGGACGGCGAGCCTGCGCTGGTTTTTTATTTAATCCGAGGCCTGACACCTCGTTCCCGTCCACTCGCTCTTCCCCTCTTCTCTGCGTCTCTGCGACTCTGC
>JBEHZA010000044.1:0-18745 GCA_048497895.1 Verrucomicrobiota bacterium | reverse complement strand
GGTTCCCATTGGCTGTCCCGCAGGCGCAGGATTTGGCCGTCGGTGAGATCCATAATCATTTGCCGGGTGGTTGAATCCACCCGCACCTTGCCACTGGTGGCGCGGATGCGTTGGTCCACGATATTATTGTTGTTCGTATCCAGATGGTAGATGAGCACGTCAGAAAGATCGTTACCGTCCTTCTTTTTTACGAAAATGGTGTAGCCGGGGAAGCTGTCCACTTAACGGTCTTCGAGGAGCAGGGCCGTGGGTTGATCGGTGACCAACTGGTCTTTGAGATCCTTAAACGCCACGCGGCATTGCGGCGCGATTTGCATATTGATCCAAGCGGAAAATACGCAGAGTGCCACGCTCAGCAATAGAATGGGGGTGATGAGTGCGACCAGGCTGATGCCGTTGGCGCGCACCGCGGTTAATTCCTGATCGGCGCTGAAGCGGCCAAAGGTGAGCAACGTCGCGGCCAGCAGGCCAATCGGCAAGGAGAACGCGACGACGTAGGGAATGAACAGTGCCACCGCTTTCAAAATGAACCCGAAGGTCGCCTGCCGGTTCATTAATAATTCCAGCAGGTCTTTCAATACATTGCCCAGCAATAATACGCCGGTGAAGACCATTACGGTCATGAGCAGTGATTGCAAAACCTGCCGCGTGAGATAGTGGTGCAGCACTCTCATGCGGTGAACGTCCGGGAACAGAATCGCGCGCGATTCATGGATTTACCAAACAACATTGGCAGGAGGATACCTCAGAGGGGAGTGGATGTCACGTATCGGAACACAACTAAACGGGTGCGTGGCGGAAGATAACTTCGCCGGGTGATCACTTGCGCAGCGATTTCCACGGTTCTTCCGTGCTGACTTCGATGGTTACCGGCTCTCCACTGCTGGCCGGAGACAGGATTGCGAGAAAATCCAACGGTTCCGTGCCAATATTGTAAGTCCCATGGATGACTCCGGCGGGCAGATAAAGTGAATCTCCCGGTTTCATTAACCGCTTTTCTTTTTCCACCCATTGTTCCGCCGTGCCGGACAGAATGTAGAGAATTTCTTCCATCTTCGGATGAACATGAAAGGGGTGCGCTTCACCCGGCGGCAGTTGTGCACGTACGAACAGCAAATCCGTTTGTTTGACCATGCCCGGCTTGCAATACCAGTAGTGGGTCTTTCCCGGCAATTGTTCGACCTCGGTTTCGCTAAGTGAAACAAACCGCCACGCTGGCTTTTGATTGTCTGGCATGTGGCCATGTTTTAAATGCCGACGGATAGAGTCAAGAAGATAGCGGTGCAAAATATTTTACCGGACAGCGACCATCCCCGGTCGTAGCAATGTCCGCAGTTGTCGACGCGTTAAATAATCTGACCCCGTTTGACCAAATCACCTTGCTGCGACCGGGACGGTCGCTGTCCGGGGCGTGTCAGGTGTCTTGACACGGGGAGCAAGCTCGCGGACTTTCGTTTCCGATGAAAGATTTTGGTGAATTGTTGAAGCATCTGGCGATTGCCTTTGGCATCGCGCTGGCGATTTATATCGTCAGTTATTATTTGATTGAGCATCGCCGTTACGTGAAAGGACCGTGGGAAGTGACGTTTGAAACGGTTTCCAACAATGTCCCGGCATTGACGATTTCCCAGCCCACGCTGAACATTGCGAAAGTTCAGGTGCTCTTTCCCGGTGAAGCGCTGCCGACGACAAATATGCCGTCGCAGATGACCTTTGTACAACCGAGGCAATGGCCCTTTCCGGTGCCGTTCGGTCACATCGAATTTGAAGACCTGACCTTTCTACCGGGCACGGTGAGTTTTTCCCTGTATGGTCACGAAGTGGAATTGATCCCGCGCGTTATCATTGTGGACCGGCATCAATACCCGTGGCAATCGGGGCAAACATTTGTGCTTTCCACCACCAATAAACCGGTGCCGCGGGTGGAACCGAAAAAGAAGCGGTATTAGTTCTGGTAGATCGGCAGGTAGTGGTACTTCACCGCGAGGCTGAGCACGGCCAGTGAGGTGCTGTAAATCCGGCCAGCGCCCCGTTCCTGACCGTCGCCGCTGGTCCAGGAGCCATCCGGAGCCTGTTGCTCCAGTAACGTGCGCTCGGTGAATTCGCGGGCTTCCTTGGCATAGTCGCCGCCGCGTTTCTGCATGGCCTGCGCAAAATAGTAAGTGCCGTAAAAGAACCAGCGTTGATTGTAATCCAGCTTGCGGGCATGGCGCCCATTACCCTCCACGAGGTCCAGCAGCCAATCTCCTGCGCCGACGACTTCCGGAGCGTCGTATTCACCGCAGACTTGCAACGCCAGCAACCCGGCCGCCGTGGTCGCAAATTCCGGTGTGCCGCCGGGTTGGTAGGCGAAGCCGCTTTTCAAATCTTTCGGGCGGCCCTGATCATCCCGTTCGGAATGATAGCTGCGCTTTAAATATTCCACGGCCAGATTGATCGATTCCTTGGGCACGGCGAGTCCGGCGTTTTTGGCGGAGCGCAAGGCCATCAATTGCCAGACGGTGACTGAGAGATCAGAATCACCGGATTCCGGGGTGTAACGCCAGCCCCCTTCAAAGCGCACGGAATTCTTGCTCATGCGCTGCGAGCGGAGAATTAATTCAATGCCGCGCTGGCAGCGATCCCGGATGCGCGCGTCCTGACTTTTATCCGCGCCCATGCCGAGCACTTCGGCGAGTGACAACGTGATGATGCCGTGTCCATACATGCGGGAGCTATCGACATTCCCAAAATATCCGTCCTGCCGCTGGCGGTCTTCGCGCAACAGAAAATCGATTAACCGGCGCAGCGCCAATCCTTGCGGGGTTTTATCCGAAGCCTGATGGCCGGCGGCGGAAATGGCCAGCACGCTCAAGCCGGTCATGACGGTTTGGTATTGATTGCCGCGTTCGGGATCGACAATGCCGCCTTCGCGACCCTGTTGCTTGACGATGAAATCAATCGCGCGTTCCACCGCGGCATCGACCTTGTCTCCTTTGCCTGAAGCAGGGCGCTCCGCACCGTGAGCAGAGAGGGTAATCAGGCTAACAAGAAATAATGAGGCAAGGCGCGAGAACGGAGGCATCACTTCTTTTCCCTGGCTTTTTCCGCGATGACGCGGAAGTAAGTTTCCACCATAGAGCGGTATTCCCCGGGCATGTTTTCCCGGCGCGCTTCCATTAAACCTTCAGCCACTTTCGGCGGCAGCTTGCCCCAATCGCCGGTGCGCAAGGCCCGCACTTCCGGCAACACTCCATTGGCATCTTTGCCGCCGGGAGCGCTGAACTCACCGCCGGTATCTGCAAATTCGGTGCTGGATTGAGCCGGGGCCTGACCGGGCGTGTTGCCTTTGTTGCGCGATGCCATCATGGCGGCTTTCTGCGCTTTGGCGGCGTCCGACATTGCGTTGGCGGCCGCTTGTTTGGCGGCTTGCGCCTGAGAAGCGCTTTGCTGCCCGGCCTGATTCTGTTGGCCGGATTGGCCTTGCTGGCCGGACTGTTGTTGGCCCTGACCGGTTTCATCTTTGCGATCGACCGGATGCAAGGCCGCATCGAGTTGATCGAGGGTGCGCGCTTTCCACATGGATTCTTCCGGTGTAGGCGGCGTCATTTGCGAAACCTGATCGAGAAAAGCGGCCTGAGCTGATTTGGCTGAAGCAGCAGCGGGTGCGGGCGTGGCGGCATTGGCATTTGCCGCCGGAGCCGCCGCCGTGGAAGGTGAAGGAGATTCCGAAGCGGGTGCCGGTTTCGCTGTTGCCGGAGTGGCCGCTTTGGCGGCGGTGGTGGGTTGGGAGAGCGCGGATTGCAAGGCGGACAATTGATTATCGACGGCTTGTTTTACATTACCAATGGCGCGGGCGGCGTCAGCGGCGTTTTGGTCCGGCTTGAGTGCGGCCTGTGTGGCGGGGATTTTCTGTTCGGCAATGGCCTGCGTTTGCTGGCCGACGTTTTCGAGCGCTTGTCCTTGCGGGGTGCCGAGGCGGGATTCATGACGGCCCGCGCGCGCAATGTCTGCGCCCGCCTGCTGGACATCGTTGGCAATCGGCGTTTGTTGTTTGGCCGCTTGCGCCAGTTGATCGGTGCTGGATTTAGAAAGATTGTCCAGCCGGTTCGCAAGGTCGCGCGCCTGATTGGCCAGCTTTTGGGATTGTTCGGCGGCTTTGGCCGCTTTGGTTTGAGCGGCTAAAGCGGAAGCGGCTTTCGGTTCAGTCGGATTGGTTTTTTTGACCACTTCACCCGCGGCATTCGCCGCCGCTTGCAGATCATTGCGGGCTTGTTCCAGAGGACGCACGAGTTCGGCTAATTTGTGCGATGCACCTTCGTTGGGATTGTTAACATCTTTGGGCGTTTGATCCGCCACGGATTGCAACGCTTGCGCGGCGCGATCGAGTTCCGTGCCGGCATTGGCCTGGCTGGCGCTGGCATCCATACGAATGGCGGGCACGTCCTGCGTGGCTAATTGGCGCGCGGTTTTGGCCAACTGATTGGCTTGCTCGGTGAGCGAATTCTTCGTGTCCTGCGCTTTGGCAACATCATTCAAATTATTGGCGATGGTTTGTTCGCGACCGGCCGATTGTTGCAAGGCTTGCTGCGCGGAGCCGAGTGAACCATCCGCAATCGTGGCCAATTCCTTGCGCATGATTTCGTTTTGCGCCAGTTCGCGTTCCAATTGGGCCAGCAATTCTTCCGGCGGCTTTTGTGACAGGGCAGCCAGCGCATCGGCCTTATTATATTCCGCATCCAACCCGCTCTTGATGCCGAGATCATCTTCGGCAGCACGCAAGGCAGCGCGGGAATCAGTCGGTTTGCCGTTTTCGAGATTCTGGTAATGTCCGGCCAATTGCTTGAGTGTGTCGGAGGTTTTGCGTTGTTGCGCGGCAGCGGCGTTGAGCGCCTGTTGGTTTTGCGCTGAGTCCTTGGCCTGCGTGGCTTCGCGGAGCGCGTCTTCGGCTTTCATCGGCGGTTCGCGTAACATGGCGACGGCATCATCGGCATCCCGTGAACGTTCGCGGCCATTCTTATCGGCAATATCCTGCACGTTGGCATCGCGGCGCAGGGCGTCTTTGAGGTCCTGGAGCTGTTTGCCCAGTTCTTTCTGCTCGTTCAAAGTCTGGCGCGCTTCTTCGCGGGCGGTTTCCGGATCGGCAGCTTTCGTTTTTTCGGCGACAGCGCGAGTGGTGTTCTCCAGTTTCTCTGACGCGCGGGCCAACCCCTTCATCATGTCGCTGAGTGCGGGAGCGGCACTGGTGACGGCGGTGCGGGCTTCTTCGACGGCGGGGGCTAATTGCTGTTCCGCTTGAGTCAGTTGGTTCTTCACTTCATCCAGATTGTTCGCCACGGAAACGGGAGTGCGCTGCGGCGATTGCCGGGCATTCATTTCCTGTTCCACTTCTTTCGCCGCGCGGCTGTCTTTGGTGGCGTTCAGGGCTTTAGCGGCGGCTTCCGGTAATTTGGCGTCCTGAATTTCTTTCGCGGTATTCTGAAGCGCTTTTTGTGCCCATTGCCAATCTTTAGGCCGTTTGGTGGTGGCGTCCATGTCCTTGGCTTCCCAGCGCTCCTGATTCGCAAGGCTCTTTACGCCGGACTGGAGATCGGTGAGTTTGTGATTCGCTTCAAGCGTTTGAAAGGCTTTCTCCAACTGCTTGAGCGGAGCCGTGCTTTTGGCGGCTTCCTGATCACCGCCAGCAGCAGCGCGCAAGGCAGTCAACGCTTCTTCGGCTTTGGTGGCATCGACGACAAATTGTGCATCGGCATCATGCCGGGATTCTTCAACCCGAGCGCGGTCTTTCAGTTGTTCGGTGGCGGATTTCCAATCGTTGGCGAGCTTATCCCGTTGTTCCTGCACGTGGGCTTTTTCTTTGTCGGTGGGCGTGCGCTTCTTTTGAATCTCGGCCAGCTTGCGTTCTGCATCGGCCAGTTCCTCGGTATCGCGGCGGACTTTTTGAATGTTGGTGTAAGAGGGTTTGGCCTGCTTGCTTAATTCGTCGCGGGCTTTTTCGGCGCGTTGAATCAATTCCTTTTCAATCGGCTGGAAATTAGCCAATGCGCCTTCGACACCGCGTTGCAGGTTTTGGGATGAGGCGAGCAAATCTTTACCGGCGGGATTGTTCGTCATCAGTTTTTCGAGCGTCGTGCGGGACGTTTGCAATCCTTCGGTGGTCTTTTTGTTGCGATCGGAAAGTGGTTGAGGAATCTGACGGCTTAAGGACTTCATCAAGTCTTCCAGCAACTTTACTTCCTGAGTCGCGCCGGCCTGACGGCGGGAAAGCCTTTCCCACACCTGGGAGTCCTTGTTGGCATCCGTCGCGGCCTGTTTGTTCACGCGGTTTTGTTCCTGGCCGAGGTAATTCAAATTACCGCTGATCAAGCCCGCCTGTTCTGCGGCGAGAATATCCTGATAGGCCTGTTGGGCGATGGAGGATTGCCAGGCTGCCTGATTGACGGCGTCATTGGCGTTGCGGACGGCGATGGAGTCGCCGGAGTTATTGGCGCTCTTGTCGATTTTATCGAGTTCGGTTTTAGCGCGGGCGACGCCGTCGTTTTTAATTGCGCTCATGACCTGGCCGACCAGAGCGAGATCGGCGGATTCGCGGCCGGGGGCGGCAAGAGTGAGCGCGTCTTTGAGCCGCACTTCGCCTTGAGACATTTCCTGTTCAACTTCTTCGAGAGCGGATTGCGCGGCCATTACGACCTGTTTGCGCTGCAATTCTTCGCCGTTCTTGAGGTTCTTTGAATCCCGACCGGCCACCGCTTCGCGCAAAGTATTCGCGGCTTTTTCCAGTTTTTTCAACGCGGCTTCAAAGTGTTGTTTGGCTTCCAATGCCCGCAGGCGCTTCATGTCGAAGCCAGGGGAACTGATTACGAGCCGGACCGGCATCGATTCACCGCGATTGCCTTTTAAATCGACGGCCACGAGTTTGGTGACGATCTGATCGCCGGGCTTGGCTTTAAAGGAGAGTAAATCCCACGCGCGGGTGACGATGACTTCGTTGGTGGTGGTTTTGAGGAGGGGAAATTCCTCCCACGGTTCGTTGTTCAACCGGGTCATTTGGGAAACGCTGGCGAGCGCCAAATCATCCTTGGCCATGCCTTGCAGGTTGATGACTTCGTCCGCTTGCACGATTACATCCGCCGCGGGCGTATCCAGCCGGACGGAAGGAATCAAGTCCGGTTGCGGGCGGATTTCGTATTGCGGGCTGAACTTGTTTTCAAACCCGGTTTCGGCGGCTACCAGGCGGACGCTGTAAGTGCCGGCGGCTTGAATGGGCACACGGGCCATGACCAGACCGGGGCCAGCAGGTTGCAGTGGAATGGAACTCTGACGGCCCGCCACTTCCAATTTCATTTCGCCTTCCTTGACCTGCTGATCGACATGCAGCAGCAGTTCCACCTGGCTGCCTTCGAGAGCAGTCAGATCGCCATTCTCTTCTTTCACCTTGCGATCCGGCAAACGGGAGTAAGCGGGGAAGTGGAAGGTTTTTTCAAACGTGACGATGTGCGGACGGGCGTGGGTGTGAATGGCGAATTTGCGGGTAATTGCGTCACCGGCGCGAATGCGGTATTCGAGCACGTCCGTTTCCACCGCGATGGTCGTGCGGTAACGACGTTCATTTTCCAGGTTCATCGAAACGCGTTCCTTCGAGCCATCCGGCAGGAACGTTTCCAGATAAACCTTGTCCGGTTCCGGACCGGAGATTTGCACTGCGAATTGCAGGTTGTCGCCGCGCGGAGCCGGCCCTTCGGTTTGGCCTGGTTCCAGGATTTTGATCTTAATGCTGGAGACGCGATCCACATTGGCCATGGGAGCCAGCGCGCGCGCCATCAATTGATTGTAGTGCAGTTCGGGAATTAACAGGAGCGCGGCGCACACCGCAACCACGCCAACGGCCAGATAGAGCCAGCGGGAAATGAGTTTGCGGGGCAGCAGTTGGTTGACTTCGAGATTGCCCACGCGTTTCGCGACGTCGTCCTGCAACAGCTTGCGGAAGATCGGTGAATCCCATTGCCAATCGTTTTTGTTTTCGGCGAGTTCAACGGCGGAGATCAAGTCCTCGCGCAATTCAGGCCGGATTTTTTCCAGCATGCGGGCGAGTTCCTGCGGACTGGGAGAACGGAGCAGAGCGCGCAGGCAGCCGAACCAAACGACAAGCGCGGTGCCGAGATAACCGGCGGCGCTCAAGCTCCAGCGCAACGCTTCCGGCATGATGAAAATCCAGTCGAGCAAGGCCGCGAGGGTCATCGCTCCGAGCAGGGTGACGACCCCTTCACAAATGCCGCGCAGCAGGAGCAATCGCCGCCAGCGTTTTTCAAACGCTGCCAGTTGCTCGCCGATCACCGGGCTGAGGTGCGAAGGCATATGCTTTTGGACGTGGCTTAACCTACCCGCTTAACGTTAACTTGGCGATAAGGAAGTGTGAACATTTTGGGAGGGTGGTTTGGGGGCTTTCCGCCAGGAAATCAGGTTTTAGAGGAACGTCTTTTCTTTCGCTTGGGGGCCTGCAATTTAGCGGGCTGGACCGGGACGGCAACGCCCGTTGGCGGGAGAAGACGCGGGTCAAAAGTGAAGTCAATAAAGCGGTGGAAAATGATTTTCTGAAAGTCCGGATGGGCCGGATTTAGCAAGTAGTTAATTTCATGGGGAATAATCGCACTCGGAACCCCAAGCACGGGTGTGCGCAGAGAGCGTGCCCATTCGTCACCCAGTTGACGGGTGGAGGGTGGCGCCGGTTGCACCCGCCAATCTGACGGCAATGCGTTCACATGCAAGATTTCTACAAGACGGTCGTTGAATTCAAGGCGGGCGATCTGATAGCGAAAATTTACCGGAGGAGTCAGGTGTACCAGAGTTTCGAGTGTGGCCAATGACTGAGTAGCACTGGTATAAACGACGGCCACACCGCGGGAGTTCCAACGGCCACCAAATTTAGCCGCGCCTTCGCCCGTAAAAGCGGTGGCGACGTGCGGAGCTTTAACGATGCGCCAGGCTTCCGGCATTAGAGCCTTTCTGAAAATGTTGTGGAGTCCTGTTGGCGAGGAAAAGGCTGTATGGCAAGGCGTGACGAGGGCGCATATCTAAATGGATCTGTGACCGAGGAGCAACGCGGCCAGACGGCCTTTTCCTCGCCAACCCTTCGGGCGGCAGTGCTTTTGCTTGTGGTCTTCGTTGGCTCCGCCGTCACAGCCCACTGCGGGGATGCTTCGGCCTCGCCGCCTTGACCACAAACAAAATCCCTTGCCGCAGGACCCCACAGCATTTTCAGACAGGCTCTCAAGAATAAACTCCGTATTCAATGCGGCCGAGCAAATCCTCGACTTCACGCGCACCAATTTCCGTTTCGGCGTAGTCCAGCGGAATGGCCCCTCCCAGTCCGTATTGAGGTGAATTGAGCCAGCGTCGGGCATCGGGTTCTGTTTCAAAAATCTCGAGAGCTTTACCCATTAGACGGGCAAAGCGGACGACGCGGTCGGATTCTTCTTTCCCGAGACGGCCAGTGGATTTGCGCCGTTGCCAGGTGGCTTTCGAGATGCCGAGACGGGGGGCGAGTCGATCCATCGGTTCATCGAGGGCAGCTCCCAATGCTTCCATTTCACTGACTGCCAGACCAGTTTGAACACCGTCGATCAACTGTTGAGTGGTGAATTTATTACAGTCACTTTTACGGGCAGAACCGTGCAGATAAAAATGAACGATACCGGGTCCCAGCTTGACTTTGAGCGAAGGCGTCAGCTCACGTGGGGTTTCACGGTTGGAGATTTTCTTGATCGTTCGCTTATTGATACTGACACTCATTTGAGTTTTAAAATAGTCTCATTTGAGTGGGGTGTCAATCTTCTGGAGTTTGCTTAAGGCGCTAGCATATTGGCCGTCTCCGGTCGAATTAGCGTTCGCTTGCGCGCGCGGGTTTGAAATGTCCGACACTGTTTGACCGGGTTACCTTGCTGCGACCGGGGATCACCGCTTCGCGGGACAGGCGGTCGCTGTCCGGGGGTTACATCAGGCCGGCGCGTTTGCGGAGCCACCATTCGATGGTCAATAGCAGCACGACGGGCAGGAACCACCACCAGCTTTGCCAGAGCAGGGTTTCGCTTTCGATGACTTTGCCCTGGCTTAAGGGCTTCAGGCGGTCGGGCAGATTGCGGATTTCTTCTTCGCGGAAATATTCGCCGCCGGAATAGAAGGCCAGTTCGCGCAGGAGGTTTTCGTTGCAATGCAGGGCAGCCATTTCACCGGCGCCCTGGGGTTTGACGACAAATTCGGTTTTGGCTTTGAGTTCTTCTTCGGGCATACCCGGGACCACAACTTTTACTTCGTAATCGCCTTCCTCCAGTTCCGCCGTGCGGCCACGCAAGATGCCGCTGCCACTGTCATCGGAGTTGAGGGCAACGGTGGCAACTTTGCGACCATCGCGCAGCAAAACGGCATCAGCTTTACCGCTCAATTTCAACCGGCCTTGGGCATCGCGCAGACGGACACGGACTTCGGCGGTGTCTCCCGGCGCATAGGTGATCGCTCCAGAATCCAGGGAGACGTAACGATCCTGCACCGGAAAGGGCGGTTCCATAATCCATTTGGCGACCTGATTCCAAAAGCGTTGATGATACAAGTCACCGACTTCGTAACGCCAACGCCAGGATTCTTCAAAGGAGGAATAAAGAACACGACCGGCGCCGTAACGACGAAACACAATGGCGGGTGACGCCTTTCCGCCCGCGACGAGTTCGAGCAACGTTTCGGAACCGGGCAAGGCCTGCACGGAAGCGGACCAGTGTGGGCCTTTCAGGTTGGCCCAAATTTCGGCGTTGGATTCCGGATCGGCCACAAGGCTGGCGGCGGCCTGGGCGTTGCCTTTGGCGGCAAATTGAAGTCTTAGAGTAGTCCCTTCCAGGGCGGCTCCTTGCCATTCGACCGGAAAGAGCGCTTTCAACGGGGTGGTGAGATAATGCGACAACTGTTCGCGCGGGCCATCCACAAAAATCAAGCCACCACCGCGTTGTTCCACAAACAGGCGCAACCATTCCTGTTCTTTTTGAGTGAAGGTTTGCAGCGGAATATCACCCAGGCAAATGAGTTGATAGCTGTACAGCGTTTCGAGATCGGTGGGGAATTGGCCGGACTTATTGCCGCGTACCAATGCGCGATATTCGCCGCCCGCGCCGGTCAGGAGACTGTTCACTTCCCATTTCTGATCGCGCTCAAAGAGATTGCGCAGATACCGGAATTCCCAACGGGGACGGCCATCCACAATCAACACCTTCGGACGTTCCGTAATGGCGCTGAAACGGAGCACGCCAACATTGTTGTCAACGGTGCGTTCCCCGGCCATTTCACTGGCGGTTACTTTCAGAGTGAAAGGCAGGCTGTTGAACTTAATTTCTTTGTCCCGTTTTTGCAGTTCGGATTGCACCAATTCTTTAATCGGAAAATCGAAAGCCACGGCTCGTAACGAGCGTTGTTCGGTGACGAGTTTCTTTTCCCACAGGACTTTGCCATCGAGTTCAATTTTTAAACTGAACGGTTTTCCGGCAGGCATATCATCCTTCAATTCCACCGTGCCTTTAACGTTGGATTCGAAGTAAACGGTGTCCGGCCCTTTGACATCGAGAATGGCGAGGTCGGGCGGACGTTGTTCCGAGCCCATGCCGACGGCGAAGATGGGAATGCTGCGGTTGCCGAGCAGCTTGGCGATTTGAGAGGGGGAAGAACCGGAGTTGTGCTGGCCATCGGAAAATAACACGACGGCGGCCTTTTCGTTGGCCTTGACGTCTTCGAGCCGGGCTTTGACGCCGTCGGCCAAATCGGTGCTGGGACCGCGCGGCTCAAACGTGAGGGATTCCGGGGTTTTGCCTTTGTCCTCGACCCGTTTCGCGCCGGGCCACCAGAGGACTTCCGTTTTTGAACCGCTCAAGGCGATTAACTGCACATCGTGTTGCACGGCCAGTTGTGTCAGGAAACTGTTGTTGCCATCCAGCAACATCGCTTCCATCCGTTTCCAGCGCGGTTGCGAATCGAACTTCTTGATCGCTTTCTGAATTTCCGGGTCGTTGGAACTGGTGAGTTTGTCCGCATATTCGGTGAAGGCTTTGGCGAGAGTGTTTTTCCAGTTCGCAGCGGCATCGGATAAGGTGTGCAACGAAGCGGCAAATTTTTCGGTGTCTTTGCCGATCTCCTGAGTAGTGAGGCGCTGGGTGGGCAGCACGAGTTCGCTGCCGATTTGGGCAGCGGCTTTGGGCGGGACTTTCCAGCTTTCGTTGCGGATATTCTTGAGACTGGTCAGTGAGCCTTCCAAACTGCGCGCGGCATCTTTGCTGATTTTAATGAGTTCTTCCGGCGTCATTTCCGCTTTGGCAGATTCCAGCAGGGTTTCCGCGTGGCTCATGCGATCGACGGCATCCTTAAACTCCATGTCCAACCGGCCTTCGGGCAGCCAGCCCATTTGGCGGGCGATGAGCAGTTTGCGCGCATTGTCCATCTGTTCATCGGTCACGCTCATGCTTTGCGAGGCATCGACAAACAGGAAAATCCGGGCGAGTTCACCGATCACCTGGCGATGATGCAAGACGGGGCCCGCGAGCATCATCACGAGCCAGAACACGGCGGTGGAACGCAAGGCAGGCAACAGCCACGAGAGATAATCCGCGCGGGCTTTGGCTTCGCGCCGATAGAGGAACCAGGCGGCGGCAGCCAGCGCGAGCCCAATGGCGACCGCGCCCCACAATTTCCAATCGCCTATGAAACGGAGATCGGTGGTCATGTCTTCCTCCGGCTAAACCATTGTTCGAGGAAAAGCTCTGCGAAAATCAGAATCAAGACGAGCCAGAGCAACGGACGCCAGATTTCTCGGCCGAACCGGCGATCCCGATCGAGTTGCTCATATTCTTTCACGGAGTTGACCATTTTGGCATCCATCGCGGTAGCGAGTGCGGTGCGTTGATTTTCCGTGAGTTGTTCGAGGTTCGATTCTTCGCGCGAACTGTTCGCCACATAATGCGTCATGGTTCCGTCCGGCGCGGTCATGACGTAGAGGCCGGGGCGTTTGGTGTTCGCGTATTCGGCAATGCCGCGAATGCCTTTGCCGACGATGGAGATTTCCTGCCGGTGCGCGGTCGGATCGGTAACGACAACTTTTTTGCCAATATCGCTCTTCGCAAAAAATGCAGTGAGCGGTTTGCCCACATCGACATTACGCGGCGGAAAAACGGAGGAAGCGAGATAGGTGACGAGCCGCTGCATCAACGGAAGATAAAAGGGCCGCACCGGCAGATTGCTCCAATCCGCATCGCACGGAGTCGTGCATTGGATGACGCGGCCTTCGCCAAATTTTTTCTCGATTAGAAAAGCGTCGCCGCTATCGAGACGCGCCAGAATCGAGACGGCTGGGTCACCGGTTTTATCCACGGTCTTATACCAGAGTTTGATTTCGCCTTCGGTGAGATTGCCGTTGCGCGGATTGTTGAACATTTCCAACGACGGATGGGTGTAGGATTGCGCCACGATTTTCGCGTGAGGCCCATTGTCTTCGAGACTGCCGGCCAGATTAGCCAGTGGCGCGGGCAGCAGGCCGACATCGTTTGCGAGCGTTTTATTATACCAGTCCGGATTGATGCGATCACCGGGGAAGATGAGCAAGCCGCCGCCGTCCGAAACGAACTCACGCAATGCGCGGAGTTGGTGTTCCTGAAGCTGGCGGACATTGGCGAGCACAACGACGCGGGCTTTGGCAATGTCTTCCTGCTTGAGTTCGCGATCTTCGACCACGCGCGTGGTGATGAGGTCGGTGAGATCGGCTTTGGCTTTGCCGAACGGTTGCAGAGCGATTTCGAGGAAGTCGGTTTCACCCCGGAGCGGTTCATTGCTGGGAGAACCGTTGACTAACAGCACCGGCAGCTTGTCCCACACCGGAATACTGGCTTCGAGTGAATTGTCGGCCTTCAAAGAATCGGCATCCACGTAGACCTGGATGACGTGCGAGCCGGCTTTGTCGAAGGTGTGCGTGAAGAGCACCTGCTGTTGCTCGTGCGGACTGAGGGAAATTTGCGCGGCGGAACGCTCGGTGCCGTCCACTTTGAAATAGACGCGGAGTTCGGAATATTCGCGATCACCGTGATTGCGGAGGTTGGCGCGGACCTGCAATGGCTGGCCAATGCCCAGCACGAGATGCGAATAGTCGAGCGATTCCACGCTGACGTTGTCTTTGCCTTCGGCGCCGACGTGGAAGAGCGTGAGTTGCGGGGGGAACTGGGCCTTTTTTAATGTATCCCGCACACGAGCACGGGCGGGAGCTTCTTCATCCGCCCAACTGATGCGCTGAAAATCGCTGAGGACGACGATCTCGCGATAGGGATGCTGCATTTTGGAAATAATGGTGGAAGCCATTTCCAGGGAGTCAGGCACAGTCGCTTTGCCATAACCCGCATCGACGGCGAGCAGGTCTTTGTTCAGACGATCCAGGTCGGAAGTAGGGGCATCATTCAACGGAGCAACGCCACCGGCCATTAACACGACGGAGACATCCGAACTGCGGCCGAGATTGTGAATGATTTGGGTCGCGGCAGTTTTGGCCTGGGCGAAATTGCCATTCGCAGCACCGCCATATTCCATGGAGTAACTGTTGTCCAATACGACGACCAGAGAGGTTTTCGCTGCGCCAACGAGGGAAGCCATGCGACTCAGGACCGGACGGGCCATGCACATGGCGAGCACGATGGGGATGGCACAACGCAGGATGAGCAGGATCAATTGTTCGAGACGCAACCGGCGCGTGTTCTTGAGATACGCCGAGTCCAGCAGGTGCATCGCGCCCCATTTGATGACCTTAAAGCGGCTGCGATTAAGCAGGTAAATGATGACCGGAATGGCTCCCGCAGCCATACCGCCCAACAAGACCATGTTCAGGAAAGTCATGAGCGTCCGAGCCGTCGGGTAAGGTATTGGGCCAGCGCCTCGGCGTACGGCTGGTCGGTGATCATCCGCACGAGATCAATGCGGTGGCGATGGCAACCATCGGTTAATTCTTTTTGAAATTTTTCCAGGTTACTCAGATAAGCGGCACGAAATTGGGCTGGTTCGATCATGCGGCTGTGATCGTCGATTTCCAGCGATTCAAATTTCGTCCAACTTTTGAAGGGAAATTCAAGTTCATCGCGATCCATGATTTGGAACAGCATGATTTCGTGGCGGGCGAACCGGAAATGAGCGAGCGCGGAAATCAAGTCTTTCACTTCGCCGAAGCAGTCTGAAATGATAATCAGCAGGCCACGCCGATGAATGCGGGGCACGAGGCCCTGGAAGACATCGGCCAATTCGGTTTCGCCGCCGGGTTGCGAGCGTTGCAATTCTTCCAACATCACGCGCAAGTGGCCGACGCCGGTGCGTTGCGGAATGAAGCGGCGCAACCTGGAATCGAAAGTGACGAGCCCCACGCTGTCACGTTGTTGGAGCATCAAATACGAAAGCGCCGCCGCTAAACGCACGGCGTAATGGTGCTTGGTGATGTTCGTGCCGCCATAGGCCATTGAGCCGCTGAGGTCCAGCAGGATGGTGGAGCGGAGATTCGTTTCCTCCTCAAATTCGCGGATGTAGAAACGGTCGGTTTTGCCGAAGACTTTCCAATCGAGCCGCCGGATTTCATCGCCCTGCACGTATTGGCGATGCTGCGCGAATTCAACGCTGAAGCCTTTGTGCGGGGATTTGTGCAGACCTGAGTAGAAGCCTTCCACGACCAGACGCGCGACGACTTGCAGATTGGAAATCTTCTGCAATTCGGCAGGTGTGAGGAATTCGGCGACGTGGGGCATGCGGGTTAAGGCAGAAGGAAGAATGTAGAAGGAAGAATGCAGGCAGACGCGACCGAGTAATGCCTTGGAGCGCGGCATAAATGCCGCTTCAGTGTTTGAATCCGGGAGGGCAAATCGAATCTGGCTGGACATGCGGATGTTGAAGCGGCATGAATGCCGCGCTCCTGCCGGTGTAGTCCTATGCTCATTCCGTCAATTGAGTTAGCGATTGCCCGAAAGCCACGATGCCGGTTGCAGGTATTCACAAAACCGATTTCACTTCGCCGCGGGGGATGGCCTTCAGGATGCGGCCGATGATTTCATCGACGGTGACGCCTTCAGCTTCAGCATTGAAGGTGGGCACGATGCGATGACGCAACACGGGATAGGTCATGGCTTCGATGTCATCCACGGTGACGTGGAAACGACCGCGGAGAATGGCGCGCACTTTGCCGCCGAGCACCAATTGCTGACACGCGCGCGGGCCGGGGCCCCAGGCGATGAGGTCTTTGGCAAACGGCAATGAATCTTCATCACCCGGGCGGCTCTTGCGCACGATATCGAGCACGAATTCCATGACGTGATCGGGCACGGGCACCTTGCGGACGATCTGCTGGCAGGCGATGACTTCTTCGCCGGTGATGACCGGATCAATCTTCGCCGAGTAGGCGCTGGTGGTGCGCTTGATGATTTCGCGTTCCTGTTCGCGGTTGGGGTAACCCACTTTGACATGGAACATGAACCGGTCTTTTTGCGCTTCGGGCAGGGGATAGGTGCCTTCCTGTTCCACGGGGTTTTGCGTGGCCAGCACGAAGAACGGTTCTTCGAGGCGATACGTTTGACCGCCCACGGTGACCGAGTGTTCCTGCATGGCTTCGAGCAAAGCCGCCTGCGTTTTTGGCGGAGAACGGTTGATTTCGTCCGCCAGAATCATCTGCGCGAAAATGGGCCCCTTGAGGAAAATCAAATTGCGCCGCCCCGTGACGGGGTCTTCCTGAATGACGTCGGTGCCGGTGATGTCTGCGGGCATCAGGTCAGGGGTGAATTGGACGCGGCGGAAAGAGAAGTGCATCGCCTCGGAAATGCTTTTGACCATGTAGGTCTTGGCGAGGCCAGGCACACCTTCGAGCAGGCAATGGCTGCGGGCGAAGATGGCGATGAGCAATTGCTCGATCACGTCGTCCTGACCGACGATGGTCTTGGCGACTTGCGCGCGGACTTTCTGGCAGGCGTCGGAAAGTTTGGCGGCGAGCTTGGCGTCCTCCGGATTCATCTGGCCGGTCTCGGCACTGGAAGCCAGCACGGCGGCTGCGGCGACGTCGGTGGTTGAAGGTTGTGGCACGATGATTTCGGCGGCGCAGGAAGGGCAGCGGAATTTGGTTCCGGCAGCGTTGGCATCTACGGCCAGGTCCTGCCGACACGTGGGGCACTTAAAGACGACGTCCATGATGAGGTATTGATTGCTCGTGTTTGACCGAGATTGTCATGCTGTATGGTTGCGACCACTGCTGTGCCTTTGAGGTTATCAAAAGCGACTTTCAAAACCAGCCGGAACTGCGTCCGGGTTTACCCCTCAGACGCGCTGCAAAACCTGCCGGTTACCAATTACTTGTAAGACGGCATCCGGGGTGCATGGGCTTCACTATTTGGAAGGGGACGCGGGGTGTCAAGAATCAAGGGGGAATAAGCGCGGGAGGGGTTTGGTAACGCGGAGGCTTTTCGCTATAGGGGTGTTGTTGGAAGGGAGTTTTTAAGCCCCGCGATTTACGTTTCTGGAATACAACCTGTGCCGCTCCGCTGGAGCTTGAGATGCAATACGCAGGCAATGGCTATAAACATGGCACCCCGCTGGGGCTGGGGATCGTGGGCGGTAGCGTGCGCTCCCGAAATTCGCTTATAGATTTATCAAAGCCATGCACGATTTTGGCATCGTTTTGAAACAAACAGGAACTCGAAAGCGGTAGGGACTACCGCACTGCAGGACGCTCGTGCGGGATTTGGAGGCGGTGGAGATGGGTGGAGGCAATGGTTTTTGGGTGGTTCCTTGCCCCTCACCCTGGCCCTCTCCCGAAGGAGAGGGAAGACCCTTTTCCCGTCATGATGGCTGGCGGATGCGGTGGAATGGTCGTTATTTTCCGGTGATGGTGGCGGAAATTTCGACGGACCATTGGGTGCCTTGCTTGACGGCGCCTTTCACCGGGTAACCGGCCAGCAGATATTCTTCGACACTGTATTTGCGATGGTCGATGAGGCCCATCGAGAGCGAGCTTTCGATGGTTACGGTGGTGTTGTCTGCGGTGACGCTCAGACGTTTAGTGGCGGGCAGCAGCGTGTCGTCTTTTAATTTGGCGGGCAGGGTAATGCGAGTGGCGTCCGTTTGGGCGGTGGCATTGGCGTAGCGGCCGACCGGAAAAGCGAAGTAATGACGCCAGAGGCGGAGGTTCAGGTCCGAGGCGGCGGTAAAGTCAAAGTGCAGGGTGAAACGGTTGTTGGACTTGATGACGCAGGTTTCCACGAAGTCCACCCGTTGAGCGCCTTCCACGAGCGTTCCGTGATAGGCCAGCCGTGATTCTGCTTCGGTCGTTTCGGTGATGCCGCCGGAAACATTTTCAGCGTTGAAGCGCTTGGATTGCGCGCTGGTGATTTGGGGCCAGCCGCCGGTAAGGATCAAGTGACCGTGCCAGAGCGCCTGCTTCATGGCGCCAGAGGGTTCAAAGCGGAGGTCGAGACCGCCGGGGGTTTGCGCGGCGATGCTGCCATTGTCGAGTTTGGCGACGCGCAACTTCTGAGGCGGTGTGGCGGTGATGCGCGGTTCGACATCCGGGGTGGTGGTGAGCGGTTCGTTGGAGGGCAGGAGTATCCGGCCGTCAAACGATGGGACCGTGAACTTCATGGAGACGCGGCTGGTGGTGACATCGCGGTGTTTGGTGGAAAGCTGGGCTACGGCATCATATTGAGTGCCGTTTACGATGACAGTGCCACCGTCGAAATCA
>JBEHZA010000043.1:0-18745 GCA_048497895.1 Verrucomicrobiota bacterium | reverse complement strand
CAGGGGGTTGGCTCCGCGCTGTATGGCGCGCATGATCCGGCTAAACCCAGAGCCGACTTCACACTGGCCCGACATTACCGGCAGACGAAACGCTTTGATCAGGCTATCGACAACATCCAACGGACTCTGAACGATTACCCGGATGATGTGGAAGGCTGGTTGCTCCTGGCGGATATCCACGCCGAAGATAAGCGCAACCTCAAGGAAGCCCACCGGATCATTCAGCAAATTCTGGATACCGAGAGCATCATTCCGAGCCTGAAAGATTGCGCGCAAATGAAGTACGAGAGCTGGCAGCAGAAAGGGTTTTCTCTACCCCCGCTCCGGCTGGCCCAACCTATTTATTCTACAGAACAACAGCGCAAAGTAGATTACAAACTGGCCCGGGAACATCGGGCTGCGGGCCGTTATCGTGAAGCCCTGGACTGCATCAAACTGGTGCTTCAGCGAAACCCGGAGGATTTCGAGGGCTTGCTCCTGCTGGCGACCGTTTACGCGGAAGATCTGGATGATTTGAAAACGGCGGAAACCGTGATTCAACGCATCCTGGACTCCGACGACATGCGGACGGGTTATAAAGATTTTGCCCGAAACCAATTAATCGCCTGGCAAGGCCCAGCGCGTGGCAGCGCCAAATCCATTCCGGCGGTGACACCGGTATTTGAAGCTCCCCTGCCCGATCCCGCTACGGCTTTGGAAGCCGCACAGCAACATTACGCCGCGGGACGTTATGGAACTGCGGTCGATTCACTGAATCAAGCCCTGCAACAAAAGCCAGACCAGGTGGAAGCGCTGGCTTTGCTAGCCATAGTGCAAATCAAGAATTTAAACGATCCGGTGAAAGCAGATAAAACCGTGCAACGCATTCTGGACGGCGCCGAACTGCAACCGGAACAGTTTGAACCGGTCATAAAACTGGCAGCGATCTATGGCAAAAATCCGGATACGGTACATAAAGCTACACGATTAATCCGGAAAATCGACGAGTCCAACGTGCTGCGCCCGGAGGATAAACAATATGCCCGCACAGAACTGGAAACGTGGAACAAACTGGCGGGCCGCTAAGCCTGTGAACTCCGGCATAAAAACGTGGCGGATTTCTCCGGCGTGAAGTAAACACTTCCCCAACACGTCATGAAAAAATTGTTTATTATTTCGCTATTCGGTCTTGCTCTGGCATTCAACGGCGGCACCTCAGCCCGGGCAGAGAATCAGGTCCGCTTTGAACCGGACGTGGAATACTTGAGCCCGGATCGCAAAGAGAAGTGCGACCTGTATGAACCGACAGAAGTGAAAGAGGGTCAGCGTTTCCCCGGCATCGTGATCATTCACGGTGGCGGCTGGACAGGTGGAGACAAGGGCGCGGCGCGCGAACATAATATCGGCACCAATCTCGTGCTTAACGGTTATGTCTGCATGAGCATCAACTACGTGCTCGCCAGCAAAGGCAATCCGACGTGGCCGCAAAACCTTTACGACTGCAAAACCGCGGTGCGCTGGATGCGCAAGAATGCGGATCGCCTGCACATTGATCCCAAACGGATTGGGGTCATCGGCGGTTCTGCCGGTGGCCACCTGACCTCCATGGTGGCCCTCACCGCTCCGGAAGCCGGGCTCGATCCGAAAGGCCCGTATGGCGAATATTCCTGCCAGGTGCAAGCGGCCGTCGATCTCTATGGCCCGTCCGATTTAAATCATGATTATGAATTTCTGACGAAAAAGCTCGCGGAAGACCCCAAGTTGTATGCGCTGGCTTCACCTGTGAACTACGGCAATAAAAACACTCCACCGATTCTGATTCTGCATGGCACAGCGGATAAGACGGTGTCACTGGAGCAATCGAAGCTGTTCGATCAAGCCCTGACCAAAGCGGGAGTGGAACATGAGTTCGTCATTGTCGAAGGCGCGCCGCACACGTTCCATTTGCAGCCGAAACAACGTGATCTCCGCCCCGTGGTGATTGGTTTCTTCGATAAGCATCTGAAAGCGGCCAAATAGATTCCGTGAACGCCGTTTCCCGGATGATTTCAAAAACGATATTTTCAATTCACCAGAGGTTGTGACATATTAAACAAAGATGAAAAACCCAGTCATTGTGGCGTTGGATGTGCCGGGAATCGAACCGGCGTTGAAGTTGGTGAATGATTTAAGCCCGGTTGTCGGCGGCTTTAAAATCGGCAGTGAACTATTCACCACGGCTGGACCGGAAGTGGTGAAACGCATTCGGGCCACGGGTGCGGATGTGTTTCTGGATTTAAAATATCACGATATTCCCAATACGGTGGCCAAGGCCGTTGAAGCGGCGGTGCAAATGGATGTGCAGATGTTGACCATCCACACCTGCGGCGGCAGCGCCATGATGAAAGCCGCTGAGGAAGCGGCACAAACCACGGCGGCGAAACTGGGACAGAAACCGCCGCTGGTGTTAGGCGTGACCGTGCTGACCAGCATGGACACGAATGACCTGAGCGAGATCGGGGTGCATTTCGACGTCGCGCGCCAGGTGGAGCGGCTGGCCAATCTGGCGGTCGCTTCCAAATTGCGCGGGCTGGTTTGTTCCCCTTTGGAAATCGTTGGCCTGCGTCAATTTTTGCCGGCGGAATTCAAACTGGTGTCGCCCGGAGTTCGCCCGGCCGAGGCCGCGAGCGATGATCAGAAACGCACTTTGACTCCGAAAGAAGCCATCACCGCCGGAGCGGATTATCTGGTGGTGGGGCGGCCCATTTATAAAGCAGCCAATCCATGCGCCGCCGCCGAAGCCATTCTGGCCTCCCTGCGCTAAGAGCTGGCATTACCAGACCTGGATGGAATCGGCGCGGAAGATTTCTTGCAGAAGTTTTTCGTAATCGGGCTTCGCCCCGGTTAAATCCCGCACGATAATTTCCGCGTCTCCCTGCTGGCGTTGCGCGGCAATGATTTTTTCCGCCAGCGAGTCGTCCGGTTTCGTGAGGATATGCAGTCGTTGGCTCATG
The DNA here is from genome assembly GCA_048497895.1 of Verrucomicrobiota bacterium. Lineage (GTDB taxonomy): Bacteria > Verrucomicrobiota > Verrucomicrobiia > Limisphaerales > JBEHZA01 > JBEHZA01. The sequence goes on along the minus strand of JBEHZA010000043.1, from coordinate 15,773 downwards.
CGTTAAAAACGGGAAACGTAGGTGGAACGGGCGCAAAGCGCGGCAAGTTCACTGTCCGTAATTTCCTGATATTTCACCGAAGCCTTTCCGGGCGCAGGCAATAACGGCGCGCCTTTTTCCACGTAAAGCGTCCGGCTGCTTTCCAGCACCAGCGGGAGGTAACGCGGGAAATTATCTCCATCCACAAATTCATCCGTATATTCCTCGAGCGCCTGCACAGCGGCGCCGCGCAAATAAACCGTCACATGCGCCTTCTGCCACGCGCCGACACCCGCGGCGATGCGAATAGCCTCTGCCGTTTTCTGCGTCGTGCGCGGATCACCGGTGATGATGAATAAGATGGAGGGCCGGTGGGGCATGTAAATTAATTGAAAGTCACAAAACGATCGGTGTTGGCGATTAAATCGCTGATGACGGTGAGGCCGGCAAACGTGGCTTTATCCGTTAAAACAAGGTTCAACTTCTGGGCTCCGTAAGCGCAGGCGTAAAGTTTCACTCCGTTATTCCGCAGCGTCACCAACCGGGGATCATCCAGGCCCTGGACAGCTTGATCAACGCAGTAGAGGTAGACATCAACTCCCTGAGTAAACGCGGTCTCCGCCAGACGCAAAGCATGCGTGAAGCCAGTTTCGCCGGGACGGGCGGAAATCAAAATACCGAGCTTCTTTTTTTCGAGGGGTTTGACCAGCCTGACCATAGCGACGTTCGGTTAACGGAGAACGGCTGTCTTTCAGGAGTGTTCGCTCAACACATCCGTGACGAGGTTTACGAGCGTTTGCGGGTAAAACGGTTTGCGCATGAACATATCCGGTTTCACCTTGGTGGTCTCGAGCACTTTTTCATCCACGTAACCGCTGAACAAAATCGTTTTCAATTCCGGAAAGAGCGCTTTGCTTTTTTCAATCAACTCCATGCCGCTCATGCCGGGCATGCGATAATCAGTCAGCAGCAGGTGCGGACGGGGATCAGCCTCAGAGAGGGCCAGCAGGGCAAGTTTAGGATCCTGAAACAAACGGGTATCGTAACCTTCCAGGCTCAAAATAGCTTCCACGACCTCCGCGATCATGTGTTCATCATCGACCACATAGATCAGGTCTTTGTTCGTGCTCCCTCCGCTGATTCCCTCACGGGTCATATCCTTTTCAATGCACGGCATTTAAATTTATTTTTATGCGTGTGGCAAGCAAGCTTTGAGAACACACAGGCCTGCCGGACAGCTCGCGCCGCATCCGTACCACGCTTCACTGACGCTCATTTTTACGGTGACGTCAATATGTTTTCCGTTGCCTGAAAGGCGGACCTCGACGTAAGGTGACGTCCGCGTGAGGGCATAATTCCCAGCCCAGAGTTCAGGTGCCTTATGAAATCTGAAAAAAAACCGGTCAAAAAAGCCACAAAAACCGCGGTAAAAACGGCCACTCCCAAAAAGGCTGCCAGTCCAGTCAAGAAGCCAAAGACCGCGGCCAAGCCGAAAAAGGCCGCCTTGAAGATCCCGGCAATATTATTGGAGGGAGACAATACCCCACCACCGCAGGCCAGTGGTCCGGGCCGTCGCTATGCGCTGGGACCTTCCGCTCTGGCCGAACCCGTGGGGCTGGCAAGAGGTGCAAGCGAATTACCGGAAGCCTATGGAACTCAACGGTTGCTGTTGACTGCCCGTGATCCGTACTGGCTCTACGCCAGTTGGGATCTGACCCGGGATCAATTGAAGAAGCATAACTCCCTCTCCCGCGATGGTCATTTGGTTTTGCGTCTTTATATTAATTCCGCCCGGGGCACGCCGATCAACGAAATCCATGTGCATCCGGAATCGCGGCACTGGTTTGTGCATGCCGGCCGGGGCAGCACGCGGTATGTGGCGGAATTAGGGTATTATTCCCGCAAGGGGGAATGGGTGACAGTTTCTCATTCCAAGGCCACGTTGACTCCGCCCGATACACTTTCCGAAGATACCTCCGTTCGCTTCACCACTATTCCGATTGAAATCCCCTTCCGCCAATTGGTGGAACTGGTCAAGGATGTGGTCCGGGAAAGCACTCCGCTGGTAGAAGCCATTCAGGAATTACGCGCGGCCGAATATCCGGCATTGCCCGATAAAAAAACCGCCGTGAGCACAAGCTGGACTCCGGCCCAGGAAAAAGCGCTCGCTGAAGTTGTCTCCATGGACATGGTGCGGCGCGTTTGGGTCGGCTCCCTGGAAATCACGGAATTAATCCGGCGCAAACTGGTGCATGAAATTTCTTCAGCCACCGCGGCTCAATTCTCGCAACCTGTTCCCCTCGCGAGCGGAATCAGCAGCATTTCAAGCCCCTTCGGCGGGATGGAAAAAAACCGCGGCTTCTGGTTCAATGTGAATGCGGAGTTGATCATTTATGGCGCCACGGAACCTTCGGCTGAGGTCACTATCGGCGGGCGGGTCATCAAGCTGCGTTCGGACGGTTCTTTCAGTTACCGCTTTGCGCTGCCGGATGGCTCGTATGATTTGCCGATTACGGCCACATCCGAAGACAAGGCGGAAGCACGTCACGCGGACTTGAAGTTTAACCGGTCCACAGATTATGCCGGTGAAGTGGGAGTGCATCCGCAAGACTCCGCACTGAAGCCGCCGCTGGCTGAAAACGTCGCCTGACCGATCAAAAAAATTCATTAATGGGCGTAATTCAAGGGGAAAACTTTCCTTTCGGCAGTTTCCCATTTGTCGCTTGGCTTAATGTCGGTTGTTGTGTGAGATACCCGCATGCAAGGTTACCTGGCCCTGGTGCTACACGCTCATTTGCCGTATGTACGACATCCTGAGCACGAACGGTTTCTCGAAGAGAGCTGGCTTTTCGAGGCGGTAGCAGAAACGTACCTGCCGCTGATTCAGGTCATGGATGGATGGCTGCGGGACGGGATGGAAACGCGGCTGACTCTTACGCTCACCCCTACCCTGTGCAGCATGCTGCTGGACCCGCTCCTGCAAAAGCGTTGCGACCGGTTTCTGCTGGAACGCATCGAACTGGCCGAAAAGGAAATTGTCCGCACACTTTGGGAACCGGCCTTTCAGCCGCTGGCCGAGATGTACCACCAGCGCACGATCAGCCTGCGCAATACCTACCTCGCTTACGGTCGCAATCTAGTGGGTGCGTTCCGGAAATTTCAAGAGCAGGGCCGTTTGGAAATCATTACCAGCGCGGCCACGCATGCGTTGCTGCCGTTGCTGGCGGATAGCCCCGCTTCCATTCGCGCGCAAATTTTTACCGCCCGGGATCATTACCGGAGTTGCTTCGGCTGCGATCCGCGCGGCATCTGGCTGCCGGAATGCGCGTACACGGAAGGCGTGGAGACCTGGTTACAGGAGGCGAATATCCGCTGGTTCATCACAGATACGCACGGCATTTTGCACGCCCAACCGCGGCCCCGTTATGGTGTGTTTGCTCCGATTTTCACGCCCAATGGCATCGCCGCTTTTGGCCGCGATCTGGAATCTGCCAAACAGGTCTGGAGCAAGCATGAAGGGTATCCGGGCGATCCGCTCTACCGGGATTTCTACCGGGACATCGGTTTCGATCTGGATCTGGATTACCTGAAGAAATATCTGCCCTCACCGGAACATCGCGGTTTCACGGGAGTGAAATATTATCGCATCACCGGCACCGACGGCGCGAAGGCGATTTACGACCGGAATGCGGCCTTGCGCAAAGCGGATGAACATGCCAGCCACTTCCTGTCCGCGCGGGTTCAGCAGGTGCAGCATCTCGCCGGAATCATGGACCGCCCGCCACTCATCCTGTGCCCGTATGATGCGGAGTTGTTCGGTCATTGGTGGTATGAAGGGCCGGAATTTCTCGATCTGTTCGTGCGCAAGGCGTACTACGATCAGGATACTTTTAAATTCACGACGCCCGAAGAATATCTGAAAAAGGAACGCACCTTGCAGATCGCCAAACCGAGTGCGTCCAGTTGGGGTGAGGAAGGTTATTGGCGGGTCTGGTTGAATGAGACCAACGAGTGGATTTATCCGCACCTGAACATTGCGCATGAACGGATGGAGCAATTGGTTCACTCCCATCCGCACGCGGAAGGCTTAACGCGGCGCGCTTTGAATCAGGCGGCCCGTGAACTCCTGCTGGCGCAAGCCAGCGATTGGCCATTTATTCTCCGCACGGGAACGAGTCCGGAATATGCGCGCAAACGGGTAACCGAACATCTGCTGCGGTTCATCGCGCTGCACGAACAGCTCACGACCACGCAAATTGACGAACCGTGGCTGACGCAAATCGAATGGCTGGACGCCGCCTTTCCGGACGTGGATTACCACTACTGGGGCTGAGACGACTGCTCACCCGCCACAGAGTTTCAGGAACTCCGCTTCATCAATAATTTTTACGCCCAATTGCTGGGCTTTGGCCAATTTTGAACCAGCATCAGTTCCCGCCAGCACGTAATCCGTTTTCTTGCTAACGCTGCTGCTGGCTTTGCCACCCAGCGCTTCGATTTTCTCCGTCGCCTGTTCGCGTGAAAGCGTCGGCAACGCCCCCGTCAGCACAAAGGTTTTGCCGGCAAAAACTCCCGCCGCCGCTTTTGGCCGATACAGTGAGGATTGAAAATTCAATTTAGCGGCGCGCAACCGTTCGATCAATTTGCGGTTGCGATCCAATGCGAACCAATCCACCAGGCTGCGGGCAATCACTTCACCCACATCTTCGGTATCATTAATCTGCTCAAAGCCTGCCGCCATCAAATCATCGAGCGTGGCAAAGGAACGGCCCAGAGATTTCGCTACTCCAGCGCCGACATGCAGAATGCCCAACCCGAACAGCAAACGCCAAAGATCACGTTGTTTGCTGGCTTCAATGCCCACCACAAAGTTCTGCGCCGATTTCTCCCCCATCCGTTCCAGGCCCGCGATTTCGGCCACCGATAATTTGTATAGCTCGGACACGTCCTGAACTAAACCGTTCTTTACCAGTTGGGACACGAGCACTTCACCACCACCTTCAATATCCATGGCGCCGCGCGCGCACCAATGCTCCAGCCGTCCCCGCAATTGCGCGGGACAATCCGGATTGGGACAACGCCACACCACTCCCGCATCGTCTTCGTTTTCCGCTACCGCTTTCGCCACGCGCGAACCGCATTCAGGACATTCCTTCGGAAATTGAAACTCCTGTTCATTACCAGCGCGTTTATCCTTCATCACGCCAACGACGGCAGGAATCACTTCACCTGCTTTTTCAATAATCACGGTATCGCCCACGCGAATATCTTTGCGGCGCAATTCATCTTCGTTGTGCAAGGTGGCCCGGCTGATCGTGCTGCCCGCGAGAAAAACCGGCTCCAGTTCCGCCACGGGAGTCAACGCGCCGGTGCGGCCCACTTGAATAGTGATGGCGTTCAGTTTGGTTTGTGCCTGCTCCGCCGCATACTTATAGGCCATAGCCCAACGCGGCGCTTTGGAAGTAACGCCCACACGGCTGCGAACGCCCACGCTGTTCAGTTTGACCACGGCACCATCGGTTTCATAACCAAAGCCACGGCGCACCTGATCCAACTCATCAATGGTGTGAATCAATTCCTCCACGGAACGGCAAAGCCAGGTACGTTCCGGAGTTTTAAACCCAAATGATTTCAACCAGTGAAGCAATTCGATTTGCGTTTTGGGTTCGGCAGCGCCTTTCACTTCGCCAATGCCATAGAGCACGATTTCCAAAGGACGTTTGGCCACCAGCCGCGGATCAAGCTGTTTCAACGAGCCAGCGGAAGCGTTGCGCGGGTTAATGAAAGCGTCTTCGCCGGCGGCCACCCGTTCGGCATTCATTTTGGCGAAGCCTGCATTCGTCATGTAAACTTCACCGCGCACTTCCAATACCGCGGGCAAATTGGCCGCTGCGCCCGCGCCAAACAAATCCTGCTCCGCCGAACGTCCATGAGTCGGAACGCTCAACTTCAGAGGCACACTGCGAATCGTCTTCAGGTTGGCCGTGATATCGTCGCCGGTCGTGCCATCGCCGCGGGTTGCGCCAACAGCCAGCACACCATGCTCGTAACGCAAACTGACCGCCACTCCGTCAATTTTGGGTTCGACCGCCCATTCGAGTGTTTCACCGGGAAGGAGCTTCTGCACGCGGTTCACAAACTCGCGAATCTCAGCCTGCGAATAGGTGTTATCCAGACTCATCATCGGCACGGCGTGAGCCACTGGCTTAAACTCGCTAACGGGACGCCCGCCTACGCGTTGGCTGGGAGAATCCGGGGTGCAAAGTTCCGGATATTGTTTCTCTAAATCCAACAGTTCATGATAAAGCCGGTCGTATTCCTGATCGCTGATGACCGGACGCGCGAGCACGTAATAGGCCCGGTCATGCGAGCGGAGTTCTTCAGCTAAAAGGGCGTGGCGGGAGCAGGCTTCAGCGCGATTCATCCAAGGCATTTTCTAACGGGCACAACTTAAATTGCACGTTTTTATTCTGTGATTCTGGTCCGATTTAAGCTATCTCAACTCTTCGATGAACCGGCCCGAACATCAAGTCCGCCGCGCCACGGTCAATGATCTGGCACAACTCCGAACCATCTGGGATTTGGAACGCTATCCCACGGCTGATCTGGAAAAACGATTTACGGAATTCCAAGTGGTCGAAACTCTGGAAGGAAAATTGATCGGCGCCATCGGCCTACAAATTCAAGGGCTGCAAGGACGCATCCATAGCGAAACGATCGGTGAAGCGGAACACACGGAATGGCTGCGCCCGCTGCTCTGGGAACGGTTGCAAGGAGTAGCCCGCAATCATGGGCTGGTGCGGCTGTGGGTGGATTTACCAGGGAAACATTGGCCGGCGTGGGGCTTTCAAGAGGCACCCGTAGAACTGCTGGAGAAACTGCCGGAAGGTTTCGGCCCCGGCAAGTGGCACTACCTGCAACTGAAAGAGGACATGGCCGCGAATGTTTCCATCGAACATGAATTGCTGCTGTTCCGCGAATCACAAAAGCAAACCGCTGAAAAACTGCAAGAACAAGCCCGCATCGCCAAAGCGGCGGCGCTGATTATCGCTGTCCTTTTCTCCGCCCTGCTGCTCTTTGCCGCATTCCGGATTTACACCAAAATACGGGGACCACAGGGGACGCCATTGATTCCGCAACAAAGTCAGGATTCATCGCCCATACCTGAATCTGCGCCGAAGAAAAAGTAACGGATCAAGCCGCGCTCACCGGCACCGTAAACTCATCGGCATGGTAAGAACTGCGCACCATTGGGCCGCTGGCCACATGCACAAAGCCCATGGCTTCCGCGAGCGTTTTGTATTCGGCAAATTTTTCCGGACGAACAAATTCCACCACGGGCAAATGTTTTAACGTCGGTTGCAGATACTGCCCCAGCGTAAGCACGTCGCAATTTGAAGCACGCAAATCGCGCATGGCCGTGAGCAATTCCGCTTCCGTTTCTCCCAGGCCGAGCATCAGGCCGGACTTCGTATGAATGCTGTCGCCACGCTTCGCCTTCACCTTCGCCAGCACGCTCAACGAACGATCGTAAGTGGCCCGTGAACGCACCGTGGGCGTCAACCGGCGAACGGTTTCCAGATTGTGATTGAAGATGTGCGGGTTCGCCGTGAGCACGAGGTCAATCGCAGAATCCTTCTCCAGAAAATCAGGGACGAGCACTTCGATCACGATGCCGGGATTGGCCGCGCGAACGGCTTCAATCGTTTGCCGGAAATGATCTGCACCGCCATCCGCCAGATCGTCGCGCGCTACGGCGGTAATCACCACGTGCTTAAGCTGCATGCGGCGGGTGGCTTCGGCCACGCGCGCCGGCTCATCGGCTTCGAGAGCGTAAGGCTTGGCCGTGCTGACCGCGCAAAAGCCGCAAGCGCGCGTGCAACGATCGCCCGCGATCATGAACGTGGCCGTGCCCTTGCTCCAGCACTCCCAATGATTCGGGCACTTCGCGCTTTCGCAAACCGTGTGGAGCTTCAGTTCCTCCAGCAGGCCACGCGTGCGTCCGAACGTATCCTGCGTGGGCAGCTTGATGCGCAGCCACTCCGGCAGCCGGGGCCGGGGTTTCAAAATGGTTTCCGTCGTATTCATCAATCAGTAAAAGCTAACCACGGGGTTAAACGGGTGGCAACTGTTCAACTGCTCTTTTTCTCCAGCTCCGCCCAGAATACTTCCAATTGGTCGGTGTCAAAATCCGCCAGAATTTCACCATCCACATCGATTACCGGGGCCAGCGTTTGGCCGGAAAGCTCCAGCATCTCCTGCCGCGCGGCAGAATCGGTCATCACATTCAGCTTTTCGTAGGCAATGCCGCGTTCATCCAGCCAATCAATGGCTTCATGGCACCATCCGCAAAACGGTTTGATAAACAAACGGACATGATTCGGTTTCATACGTCGGCAAGACTTTACAAGCGGTGACTGCACATTGCAAATCCGGTGGCGACCCACTCAGGATTCCGTAATAATCGTGTCCTCATGCTCATAAGCCGGGGCGCAGCAGCAGAGCAGTTTCAGCGGGATCGAACCCGTATTCCAGAGCTTATGCTTTTGACCGGGCGGAATGGCGATGGCATCGCCAACTTTGACCGGTTGGGTTTCACTTTCGATCCGCAAGCGGCCCTCACCTTCCGTAATGTAATAAATCTCCTCCGTCTTGATATGGTAATGCTCTTGCGTGCTGCCACCTACGGGCACACGCGCTTCGGCCAGGCTTTGGTTGCGAATAACCGAATTCCGGTAAGCGAGCAATTCCCGGATTTCCGAGCCATCTTTGGTGATGAAAGCCGGCACCGCTTGCAGATTCTTGATGTCCATATGTTCGTCAACGGATGATACAAGGCTATGGTGAACGCGCACTCGTTTTTTGACGTAGGCTGAATTTATTTGACCGACGGCAGGTCTGGATTAAGTTTTCAGTCATGGATCACTCACCCGGCTTTTTAAAACTGGTCAAGGAAGCGCAACCACGTGTCCACGAAGTCACCATTGAACAGGCGCGCGCCCGACTGGCGGCCAATCCCAAAGCGATCCTGATCGATGTGCGCGAAGACCATGAGTGGGCCAAAGGCCATGCCCAATCTGCGCAGCACCTCGGCAAAGGCATATTGGAACGTGACCTCGAAAAACTCATCCCTGATTTTGATGCGGAATTGATCATGTATTGTGGTGGCGGTTACCGCTCCATTTTGACTGCCGACGCAGCACAGAAAATGGGCTATCGCAACGTGCACTCGCTCATGGGCGGGTATAAAGGTCTGGTGGCAGCGCAATGGCCCATGACCACCGATAAATAAATTAGCTTATGAACTGGAAACAATCTCTCCTGCTGACCGCCGCGCTCTCCGTGCCCTGGCTCGCTTCCGCCGCGCCCAAGAAAATCGGGGAGGCCGCTGCCATCGACAAAGTTGAGTTGAAAGGCGACGCCAAACCCGGCGCACAGGTCACCGCGATCGTTCATGTCAAAGTGGATGCCGGTTATCATGTGCAATCCAACAAGCCCTCCGAGCCGCAATACATCGCCACCGTCGTGACCGTAAAAACTCCCGCCGGTGTTAAAGCGGGCACAATCCAATATCCTGAAGGCAAATCTCATCCCCTGCCCGGTCTGGCCAAACCGTTGTCGGTTTATGAAGGTGATTTCACCATCTCCATTCCTCTCGCCATTAAGGCGGACGCCACCTTGCCGCTGACGGTTAAGGCCACTCTCGGTTATCAAGCGTGTCAGGAATCCTCCTGTTATGCGCCGCAGAAGTTAAACTTTGATATTGATCTCCCAGCCGTGAAGTAAGCTGTTATTCCTCTTTCGGTAAAACGAAAAAAGGACGCCTTGAAGGGCGTCCTTTTTTATTCGGTTAATCATTAATTGATGAAGGTCGCTTCGTTGCTCAACAGCAGCACGTGCGCGTATTTTTCCCAGGCGTTCAAGGATTTCGGAGCTGCCTTAGCCATGCCCATGAAATCCTTTTCCGGGTTCCACTCTTTTGAAATGCCCGCAATCACATCACCCGTTTCCTGAGTCATACGGATTGTCGGTGCCCACGTAAAAGTATCCGCACCGTCATTGCCGCGGCAATCGGTCACGAGGTCAATCGTATCCCCCTGTTTCACTTCGAGCCGTGCCACCCGGGTCGGGATTTGCGTGTTCGCTGCCAGCCAGCTTCCCACTTCACCGTTTCGGCTGGAAATCACCCGGCAATGCACTCCATCACCAGTCTTGGAAGAATGCGCCAACGGACCATCAATCGTTACAATACAATCCCGCGGCGCCGTCCAGCGACGGATCACGGCGTGCTTCAAGTCTTTTCCGGGATGCCCGCCCTTGGCCGTCAGGCTCGCGTAACCCGCGGTCGGATGCGGCAGCTTGGGACCTGCCTGCCACGTGTTGTTAATGTAGGCCGGCAGGGCAACGAATGTCTTGGTCCGTTTGGTCGCTTCATCCACTTCGCCAATGCCATATTTCCAAGTCAATTCCGTGGCAATATCATTGACCGTCGGCAGGCTTTCCAGGAACCGCAGTCCAAGCTTGATTTCGTCCGCGGTCGGCACCCGTTGGTAAACAATGTCGTAAAGGAGGCGCACCCGTTTTTCATCATCCTGCTCATTCTTAAAGTCCGGCCGCTGCACCAGACTGCGCACTTGTTCCACCACCAGCGGGTTGTTCATGAGATACAACGATTGCTGCGGCACAATGGTCGCATAACGTTTGCCCGTGGTCAGGTCCGGGTTCGCGAAGTCGAAGTTATTAAACACTTCCGGCAGGCTGCCACGGTCAATGAAACCGTAAACCGTCCGCCGCGTAATATTTGGCTGGGTCACGTCCACCGGTTGTCCACCCATCGTCTGATCCAGCTTGCCACCGATGGCGAGCAATGAATCCCGCAACGCTTCAAAATCCAACCGGACAATATTCATGCGCCACAGCAATTTGTTGCCCGGGTCCACTTGCGCGTAACGCGGGTTGTGATCACTGCTCTGACGGTAGGTACTCGAGAGCATGATCAAGCGATGAATTTTCTTAATCGACCAGCCTTCATCCATAAAGGTAGAGGCGAGCCAATCCAGTAATTCCGGATGCGTGGGCGGCGTGGCGCGGGTGCCAAAATCGCTCACCGTGGAAACAATGCCTTCCCCGAAATGATGCTGCCAAATGCGGTTGACCATCACGCGTGCGGTCAACGGATTATCCCGGCTGATCATGGCTTGAGCCAATTCCAGACGACCGCTGCCCTGCTTGAACGTATCCGCTTTATCACCCTGGAATACCGTCAGGAAATGACGCGGAGCAGGTTCACCCAGGCTGCTGGCATTACCCCGCAGAAAAATACGGGAATCACGCGGGTTCGGACTATCCAACAACACATGCGCCCGGGGCGGCGCTCCGGGGCTGGTCAATTTCAACGTCACAATTTCCGCGCGCAAATCCACTTCCTTGCGCTGCACATTCATGGGCAGCAAACGATCAATCTGGCCGCTCGGCGGATTGGCCGGTGAATCGGGCGAATACATTACCCAACGCAAATCCTCCAGGCTCTTCTCCGGCAAAGCCGTCGGCGCGGGTGGTGGTTTTTCCGCCAGCTTTTTGCGCTTCTCATAGCTGGCCAGTTCCGCCTTCCACTTGGCATCCACATCCGTCAGCACTTTGCCATATTTGTCCGCCACTTCCTTGAAAGTCGCTGGCGCCGCGCCGCCAAACACAATCGCGATCTGCGGGTTGATCTGTCCTTTCGGGTAACGGTTCCCGCTGAACTGCGCCGCCAGCACCTTGCCTTTGGTTGCGTATTCTTCGTCCGTCAATTTGGAAAATTCCAGCAACGGCGCAAAAATCGGGCTGTGCTTGCGCGCAACGTTATTCAACACCCGGTCCCACGCGCCCACCACGCCGCCATCCAGATTCATCTTCTGGCGGATGAAAATATTCCGTTCATTGCCCGGCTTCTTGCGTGCTTCCAGGGCGGTGTACAAATAATCCCCGACCTGCGACCGCAAGCGGGTAATGATAAACGTCTCGTTGGATTCCCGGAAGAAACGCACCTGATCCTGCAAAGTCGCCAGCTTCTTGGTGAATTCCTTATACTCCGGCGTTTCGATCGGCTTCTTCAGCAGCGGCTCTTCGTCCGGCTCAATGGAACTCGTGAAGATGCCGTGCCACGAATAATAATCCTTCGTCGGGATCGGATCAAACTTATGGTCATGGCAACGGGCGCAGGAAACCGTCAGCCCCAGCAGCCCTTTGGAAACCACATCAATGCGATCGTCGATCACATCATTGTTATTACCGAGAAAACGTTTACCCAGCGTGATGAAACCCATCGCTGCCAGCGCACTCTTGTCATCCCCCAGTGGCAACCGGTCTGCCGCGAGTTGTTCCATCACAAATTTGTCGTACGGCTTGTCGTCATTGAACGAATTGATGACGTAATCGCGATACGTCCACGCATAGGGATAACGGAAATCCTCCCGGTTCCGGTTTACTTCTCCCTTGGTGTCCGAGTAACGCGCCACATCCAGCCAATAACGTCCCCAGCGTTCACCGTAATGCGGGGAGGCCAGCAAACGATCAATCAGTTTCTCATACGCATCCGCCGAATTGTCATCCACGAAGGCTTTGACTTCTTCCGGCGTCGGCGGCAGGCCGATCAAATCAAAAGTCGCGCGGCGAATGAGCGTGCGTTTATCCGCCTGGAAGGAAGGCAGCATCGCTTTCTCTTCCAGCTTGGTCAGAATGAAAGCATCCACCGGAGTGGCCACCCAGCCCTTCATCTTCACGGCCGGGAGTTCCGGCTTCTTCACTGGCCGGAACGCCCAATGATTCCGCTCGGCTTCCTTCGCCATTTCCCGGAACTTTTCTGCCGAGGCATTGCTCCGCGGATCGGGCGCGCCCATCTTTACCCAGGCTTCGAGGTCCGCCACCTGAGCGGTGGAGAGCTTCTCGCCTTTTGGCGGCATCTGCAGATTCTCATCCTTGTAACGAACCGCTTTGATGAGGAGACTCTTTTCCACATCCCCCGGCACGACCGCCGGACCAGTATCACCGCCTTTGAGCAAACCTTCTTTGCTATCGGCCAGCAGACCGCCTTTGACCTTGTTCTCCGCCTGACTGTGGCACTTGTAACACTTGTCCGTCAGGATCGGGCGGATTTTCTTTTCAAAGAAATCGAGCTGAGCCGCTGTTGGTTCTGCCGCGGTGAGGCGCAACGTCGCCACGCCGCACAAGGCCGCCAACACCCCCCACCTCGGCCAACTAAGCATTAAGTTCTTCATTAGGCGCAAGGAACTGAAATGAACCGATCAGGCAATGATGTTCTTTACCACGTTGCCGAACACATCCGTCAGGCGGAAGTCACGGCCATTATAACGATACGTCAGTTTTTCGTGATCGAAGCCCAGCAAAGCCAGAATCGTCGCGTGAAGATCGTGCACATGCACCCGGTTTTCCACCGAGTTGGAGCCGAACTCATCCGTCGCACCGTAAATCGTGCCACCTTTGACGCCGCCGCCCGCCATCCACGTGGAGAAAGCGCGGTTGTTATGATCACGACCCGGCACCTGAAAGGCGCTGCTCGCATTCGGCAATTGGCGGGTGGACGTGCGTCCGAATTCACCGCCCCAGATAACCAGCGTGCTGTCCAGCATGCCGCGTTGTTTCAGATCCGCCAGGAGCGCGCCAATCGGCCCGTCCACTTCCCGCGCGCGATCGCGCAACGCCCGTTCCAGATTTTCATGGTGATCCCAGCCACCGGCCCAGACCTGAATGAAACGCACGCCCTTTTCCAGCAGCCGGCGGGCAATCAACATCTGCCGCCCCTGAATCCCCGTGCCATACATCTTGCGCGTGGCTTCGGATTCCTTGGAAATATCGAACGCATCGGTCGCATCGATCTGCATCTGATACGCCAGTTCAAACGCCTGCAAACGCGCTTCCAATTGCGCGTCCTTCTGCATGTTCTGGCTGTGCAATTCGTTCAACTGATGCAGCAAATCAAGCTGCTGCCGTTGTTCAGGCAGAGAAGTAAAGTTGCTCTTGATGTTTTCAATGAGCTTTTCAATCGAGGTGAACTGTGTGTTCACACTCGTGCCCTGATAAACCCCCGGCAGAAACGCCGATTGCCAGTTCGCCGCGCCACCCGGCGGCACCCCGCCCGGACGCAGCGAGACATAACCCGGCATATTCTGGTTTTCACTGCCCAAACCGTAAGTGACCCACGAACCCAGCGACGGCTTCACGAACCGGCCTGAACCCGTGTTCATCAGCACGCTGGCAAATTCATGCGCCGGAATATCTGTGTACATCGACCGGATAATCGCCATGTTATCAATGTGCTTGCCGATCTCCGGAAACACTTCACTGACTTCGATGCCCGATTGGCCGCGCTTTTCAAACTTGAACGGCGACGGCAAACCCACACCGCCCATGCCTTCCAACGGCTTGTCGGCATACTTTTCCAGCATCGGCTTCGGATCCCACGTATCGATTTGTGAAGGCGCGCCTTGGGCGAAAATGTGAATCACGCGTTTGGCCTTGGCCGGGAACGGCGGATCTTTCGGCGCCAGCGGCCCCATTGCTCCCGCTGCCCGCGCTTCTTGCGGTGACAGCAGCTCCGGCAAAAACGCGGCGAGACTCAGTGCGCCAAACCCCATGCCGGCCCGATTCAAAAACTGACGGCGGGTCACACAAAAATCTCTCACGCTGGGCGAATGTTCGCGGATATATTTATCGATCATAAGAACGGTTTTTTTGAGGGGTTTTTGAGCTTATTTTTAAAATATTTTGGTCGCCCTTTGGGTTGGCCTAATATGTTGGGTGCTTCAACAAAGTAAACTACCACGCCACCAACCGCTGGCAACCTTTTTTTACCCTTGGAATCAACACCCGAATACCAGTTCCCTACCATCTTAAAACCATTCCACTTTTGAACCCCTTCTCGCCATCCAAACCATTTCGATTGCCGCCTTAGCTCCCTGTTTAAAAAACCTCAAATACTCGCCCTCAAACTGATTTTTATCGGAACCAGCACCGTTTGTAACAACCTCTTTTAGCTCTATAATTGGACACCTGCCGCAACAATAAAGCCCTAATGGCTCTATTTATAGTAGAGCCGTTTGTTTTAAAACGTAAGTCCATATGGATAAATAACTAAGCAAATGTACTGATTTTTTGAAAAACCCGCCCGTTTTGGCAAAAAGCCGTTGCGTTGCACCAAAAAAAGGCTAATCTGTCTCGGATTGGGACAGATCACCTTCAATTGGGGATTAATTATGAAAAAACTTATCTCGAAACTGGCGGCATTGTTCGCCATGGCCATGTTTGCGACGCTGCTTCTGAGCAGCAATAAAGCAGCCGCTCAAAGCTTTGAATCCGTCGATTTCTTCGCGGGACAAAACATTCCGGCGGGAAACGTCACTATTTTCAATGATGACCAGTTCATTTATGTCATCTACACCATGAATCCGGGCTGGGTCATCACCCAGACTCACATGGACTATGCCAGCAGCGACACCGGCATCCCGCAGAAAAACGGCAATCCAACTCTGGGCCAATTCTCTTTCAAGGATAGCTTCCCGAACGGCACCAGCTTCGTCTCGTATGCCATTCCTTTGCTGTCCGTGACCTCGCAAGACCTGGTCATCGCGGCTCACGGAGCCGTAGCTCAGGTTGACAGCAACGGGAAGGTTATCCAAACCCAAACCGCCTGGGGCGACGGCTTGCCTTTCTCCGGTAAAAACTGGGCCACTTACATCCCCTTCTCGCTCAGCTTCGGGGTCTGAATGGCACGGCCTACGCCAATGGCGGCAACC
>JBEHZA010000042.1:0-18966 GCA_048497895.1 Verrucomicrobiota bacterium | reverse complement strand
GCAGGGGGTTAATGACAATGTTGGCACTGGTCGCTGAAACGTTTGTCCGCATGAAGAATCTGGAGGGTTCAAACGCGTTTCTTACACTTAACATTGCTGCGACTGATCTGGCGGTGGGGTGGATCATTCGTGAGCGGTGGGCGAAAATCAAGGTCGCAGATTTTTTGCCGCCAGATACAGGCGCGCTCCGTTACTCACGGGCGAAGATTTGGCGGATGATGTCTTCGATGGGGACTTCCTGAATGTCGATGTCGGTGACGGGAAGTTCGTCGAGGAGGGCTTTGCAGACGGGGATAACACGGTCGCGCTTAACCTTTAGCCGAACGCTGCCTGCGGTGCTCTCCACGACTTCGCCGTATTTCTGGAGGTTATCGGTGGGGCACTGGACCGATGCTTCGCATTGAATGGTGATGACTTTGAAATCGGCAAAGCGGTCGATGACTTCGTTCAAACGGCCATCGAAAAAAATAGTGCCGTGATCGATAATGATGACGCGCTGGCAGAGTTCCTGAATGTCCGCCATGTAATGGCTGGTGAGGACGATGGTGGTTTTGCGGCGGGCGTTGTAATCCCGCATGAATTCGCGCACGGTTTTTTGCGAGATGACGTCGAGGCCGATGGTAGGCTCATCCAGGAACAGTACCTTGGGCTGATGCAGGAGCGCGGCGATCAACTCGAGCTTCATGCGTTCGCCCAGCGAGAGTTCGCGGACCATGACGTTGAGCTTGTCTTTGACGCCCAGCAGGCTGGTCATTTCATCAACGGTGCGCTCAAAGGAATCGCGGGGAATGCCGTAAATTTTCGCGTTGAGTTCAAGGGATTCGCGCGCCGGCAAGTCCCACCAGAGTTGATTTTTCTGGCCGAGCAATAAGGCGAACTGGCGGCGATAGCCGTCATCGCGCTGCCAGGGAACGTAGCCTAACACTTTCGCGGAGCCGCTGGTGGGATAGAGCAGTCCCGAGAGCATTTTCAGGGTGGTGGTTTTACCTGCACCATTGGGACCGAGAAAACCGACGAGTTCGCCTTCTTCAATGGTGAAATTGACGTCTTTAACAGCGGTGGTCTGTTCGTACTGACGATGGACCAGGCCGCGCAAGGCGCCGGAAAAGCCGGGGAGCTTTTTGTACGTGCGATACGCCTTGGTCAGGCCTTGAACTTCAATAACAGGCATTGGGGATAGTTTCGGGGTTCTGGTTTAAAGTTTCAAGTTATTCGAGGGAGGTGCGGAAATGGGGATGCCTTACAGAGCGGCAGGGACTGCCGCAGTCCAAGACGCTGCGCGAAATTTGGAGACGCTGGGGATAGTTAGAGGCATTGGTTTTTGAATGGTTCCTTACCCCTCACTCTGGCTCTCTCCCAGGGAGAGAGAACCGCGTGCGGATGATGGTTTGAAATTTGGGCGGCCTCGTTTGTGCTTACTGCGTTTGATTTAAGTTCAAGGAGAGGCGATACAGGTTCGACGGCCCCAGCTAAAGCAGGGGGGTAATGAGAGGAGTAAGCGGAGGTGCTGAAACGTTTGTCCGCTCGAAGAATCGCGATGGTCAAACGCTTTTCTCACGCTCCACCTTGCTGCGCCTGATCTGGCGGGGTGTGGATCGTTCGTAAATGGCGGGCTAAAAAATCTGTCGTAGAATTTTTCCGCCAGACACAGGCGCGGTCCGGGGCTGAGGGCGGTGTCAGGGAAAGCTGTTAAAACAGCTCGAAGGGATGGACGTTCGACCGCCCCCAGCTAAAGCAGGGGGTTAATGAGAGGTGGAAGATTGCGAACACACTCTGGTTGTTTAGACAGGTTTCAGCTTCAACCGACCTCATTCCCCAGTGAAGGAAAGGGCGAACGCTCTCACGTCACCGTGATAGTTACTAAACCCATCGGGCCAGCGGATGTTGCTGCGACCGGGACGGTCGCTGTCCACGGGATTAGCGCTGAAGTTGTTTTTCGAGGTAGCTGACGACCTGACGGACGTTGGCGTCCACTTCCATGCGGTCTTTGACGAGGCGGCAGGCGTGTAACACGGTGCCGTGGTCGCGTCCGCCGAAGGCTTCACCGATGGAATTGAGGGAGCTTTCAGTCATCTGGCGCGCAAGGAACATGGCAATCTGCCGCGGGAACGCGATGTTCTCGGGACGGCGTTTGCTGGTCATGTCCGCGAGGCGGATGTCAAAGTGTTCAGCAACTTTCTTCTGGATGTGGTCGATGCTGATGGTGAGCCGGCCTTCCTCGTGGAGCACTTCGCGGAGCAGACCTTCCACCGTTTCAATGGTGAGTTTCTTGCCGGTAAGCGAGGTGTAGGAAATGACGCGAATCAGCGCGCCTTCGAGGCGGCGGATATTCGTGCGGATGCGGTTGGCGAGGAAATCGGCCAGTTCAGGCGATAAATCTGCGCCCATCATTTTGGCTTTCTTTTGCAGAATGGCCAAACGGGTTTCGACATCGGGCGGTTGCAGATCGGTCACCAGACCCCATTCAAAGCGGGACACGAGCCGGTGTTCGAGGTTTTGAATTTCGCTGGCCGGACGATCGCAGGTAAGCACGATTTGTTTGTGACCTTCGTGCAGGGCGTTGAAGGTATGAAAAAACTCTTCCTGAATGCGCTCTTTGCCGGCAAGAAATTGAATGTCGTCAATCAGGAGCACATCGGATTGGCGGTATTTTTTACGGAACCGGACCAATTGACTGTTCTGAATGGCATCGATGTATTCGTTCGTGAACTTTTCGGACGAAACATAAGCAACGCGGGCGCCTTTCTTATGGGCGGCGACGTATTGACCAATGGCGTGGAGCAAATGGGTTTTACCGAGACCGACCCCACCGTAGAGGAACAGCGGATTGTAGGATTTGCCGGGCGATTGAGCAACGGCCAGAGCGGCGGCGTGTGCGAAATTGTTATTATTGCCAACGACGAAGGTGTCGAAGGTGTTTTTGGGGTTGAAGCTGATTTCCCCGATTTCAATGCGTCGATCGGCCGCAGCGGCGGTGTTGGCGGCTTTCGCGGGTTTAGGGATAACCGGGGCAGCGGTCACCGGAGCGACCACGGGAGCCAAGGCTCCGACTTTGAAGCTCACTTTGAGCTGGCGGCCGGAGGCGTGCATCAAAACATCCTGAAGCAGGCCAAGGTAGTTATCTTTCAGCCAGACTTCACAAAAATCATTCGCGACGGCGAGGGTGATCACGTCGCCCTCAAGGGAGGCGGCCTGAAGGGGCGCGAACCACAGATTGTAGGTGTCGGCATTGAGCATCGTGCGCAGCATTTCCTGCGCGGCGAACCAGATTTTTTCAACGGATGACTGCATTGCTAAATTTTTCTAAAAAAACCGAAAAAACCTTATTTATTCACTTGACTGCGTAACCTGCCCGTAACACAGGGCTATTTTCACACTTTTCACCAGTTTTCCCGCCTGAACTGGCTCATTCCTGCCTCACCGGGGACAGGACTTCCCAAAACAACTTCACTAACAACCTGAATTCCAGATATTTACACCTCTAAATCTCCTCAACTCTCCCAGCACCGAATCCGACGACACGTTTACCGCTCGAATTCGCCCTTTTCGGTTTAGCGTTTTTAGACAAACCCAGGGCGTCTGGCGAGGACAACATATTAACTCTTATTCACGAGTTATTCACAATCGGTTTCAAGGCGGTAAAATCGAGGTTTTTTGCTTTATTTCACGAAATAAAGCGCCCCGACATCCGTCCGCACCGGCAAAAAAACATTCGCTTCAGACGTCATAGTATAAAAAGAACTCGTAGGGATGCGGGCGCAGGCGCAAAGCATCGTGTTCTTTGCGTTTATGGCTGACCCACATTTCCAGAAAATCGGTAGTAAAAACGCCGCCCGGCAGCAGGAAGGCGTGATCTTTTTCGAGGCAATCCAGCGCTTCGGCAAGGCTGGCCGGCACACTCGGCACGCGCTGCAATTCTTCCGGCGGCAGTTCGTAAATATTTTTGTCCAGGGGCTGGCCGGGATCGATTTTATTCAGGACGCCATCGAGGCCGGCCATTAATAAAGCAGTATAAGCGAGGTACGGATTGGCCGCGGGATCGGGCGGGCGATATTCAATGCGCTTGCTTTTCGGATTATCCGAGAAAGTGGGAATGCGAATGGCCGCAGAGCGATTACGCGCGCTATAGGCCAGATTTACCGGGGCTTCGTAACCCGGCACCAAACGTTTGTAGGAATTGGTGGTGGGGTTGCAGAGCGCGCAGAGGGCGGGCGCGTGTTTCAAAATGCCGCCAATGTAGTAGAGCGCGAGTTGAGACAAGCCCGCGTACTCTTTGCCGGCGAATAACGGCTTGCCCTTGTTCCAGAGGCTCTGGTGCGTGTGCATGCCGGAACCGTTATCACCGAAGAGCGGCTTAGGCATGAAAGTCACGGTTTTGCCGTGCTTTTTGGCGACGTTCTTCACGATGTACTTGTAGAGCATCATCGTGTCCGCCGTTTTCACCAGGGTATCGAAACGAAAATCGATTTCCGCCTGGCCCGCCGTAGCGACTTCGTGGTGCTGGCGTTCGACTTTGATGCCGAGCGATTCCATGATCAGCACCATTTCCGTGCGGAGATCCTGCTGGGTATCAGCCGGAGCGACGGGGAAATAACCTTCTTTATGCCGCAGCTTGTAGCCGAGGTTGGGCATTTCATCGCGTCCGGTGTTCCAGACGGCTTCGGCAGAATCAACGGAATAGAAGGTGCCGTTGCTGCGGGCATCATACTGGACGTTATCGAAAATGAAGAATTCCGCTTCGGGACCGAAGACTGCGGTATCCGCAATGCCGGTGCTTTTTAAATATTTTTCACCGCGTTGAGCGATGCCGCGGGGATCGCGGTTATAAGGGGCTTTGGTGCCGGTCTCGGCAATTGTGCAGGTCAGGGAGAGTGTCGGAACGGCGCAGAAAGGATCGACAAAAGCAGTGGCAGGATCGGGCAGCGCGAGCATGTCCGAGGCTTCAATGGATTTCCAACCGCGGATGGAGGAGCCGTCAAAACCGAAGCCGTCCGTAAAAACTTCCGTAGTTAATTCGCCGAAGGGAACGGTGAAGTGCTGCCAGGCGCCAAAGGTATCCACGAACTTGAGGTCCACCATCCGGACACCAGCTTTCCGGGCGTTCTCCAGGACTTGTCTGGGTGTGCTCATGTGGGTAGCCATGGGTTCAGGTTGCAGCGCTCAACCTCCCAACCTCAAACAACGGCGGCGAAAGGCGGATTAAATGGCCTGATCGCCGGTTTCTTCCGTGCGGATGCGCACGGCGGATTCTACGGGCAGAACGAACACTTTGCCGTCGCCGATTTTGCCAGTGCGGGCGGCCTGGACAATCGCCTTGATCGCGGGCTCAACGTTGGCGTCGGTGACGATGAGTTCGAGCTTCAGTTTGGGGAGAAAATCGACTGTGTATTCACTGCCGCGATAGATTTCGGTGTGTCCTTTTTGACGCCCGAAGCCCTTCACTTCAGTGACCGTCATGCCTTCGACACCGATGGCCGTCAGCGCTTCTTTGACGTCTTCGAGCCGGAAGGGTTTGATAATGGCCTCAATTTTTTTCATGGCTAGTCCTAAGATCAAGGCGATACTAACAACCACCCCTTTCGTGTAAACAGGAAATTGACCCCAGACGAAATAATAGTGTCACTTTTAACTTGAAAATCCATCGGTGGAAGCACTGTCCGTGAAAACGGTTTTTCTTATTTTTCCTGCTTTGCGAAGCGGCGGATTTCGCGGCATTATCCCAGGGACATGAGCTGGTTTTATCGCAAGGTTATTCGCCCGGTCCTGTTCACGCAGGATTCGGAGGAAATCCATAATCGCACGCTGGCGGGCCTGGGGTGCGTGAGCCGCGCGGAGGGACTGTGCGACGCGTTGGGACTGCTGTATGAAACCCCTGCCCTGCCGATCGATTTGTTTGGTCTGCGGTTTCCGAATCCGGTGGGACTGGCGGCTGGAATGGATAAGCAGGCGGCAGCGGTGCCGGCCTGGGCGGCGTTTGGCTTTGGCTTTTGCGAGCTGGGCGGAGTGACGTGGCACGCACAACCGGGCAATCCCGCGCCGCGCATGTTCCGGGCGGTGAAAGAGGCGGCCTTGATCAACCGGATGGGGTTCAATAATCCGGGCGCGGAAGCGATGGCGGCGAAACTGACGGAATGGCGCGCCGCCGGACGCTGGCCAGAGCATCCGGTGGGTATCAACCTGGGGAAATCGAAAATCACGCCTTTGGACAAGGCGGCGGAGGATTACGCGAATTCCTTGCGGGCACTGTGGCGGCTGGCGGATTTTTTTGTGGTGAACGTGAGTTCTCCGAACACACCGAACCTGCGGCAGTTGCAGGATAAGGCGGCGCTGGACGAAATTCTAGCGGCTTTGCAGGAAGTAAACCGCGCGGAAGGCGCCCGGCATCACACCGATAACCGGACCAAGCCAATCCTCGTGAAGGTGGCACCGGATCTGACGTTCGAGGCGCTGGATGAAATTCTGGAATTGGTGGGGCCGAGAAAATTGAGCGGGATCGTGGCAACGAATACGACGATTGCGCGGCCTGAGACGACGGATGACCGGTCCAAGCGCGCTTATGGCGAGACGGGAGGATTGAGCGGACGGCCTTTGCGGGCGCGGAGCACGGAGATCATTGGCCATCTCTACCGGCAGACGAAGGGGCAACTGCCGATTATTGGCGTGGGAGGCATTTTCAACGCAGAGGAGGCGTGGGAGAAAATCACGGCGGGCGCTTCGCTGGTGCAGGTTTACACGGGGCTGGTGTATGAAGGGCCGGGGATCGCGCAGGAGATCGTGCGGGGATTGCGAAAGAAGCTGACGAAGGAACAGCTCAGCAGTCTGCGCGAAGCGGTGGGCCTAGGACAACGCCGGTAATTTTTTAAAAATGTGACGGTCGCGGATAGTATTTCCAGATGAATCAGTTATTCTAGGAGGATAACAGACGGTGGCACGGGGCACGGGGGGATTTTCGTTTTTGATCCGCTCACGGAGGTCAAGCGAGCGGTCCAGCCGCAGTCCAGCGCCAGCGAGGATAACTCATTTTCATCCATGACGGCGAAACAGTTTTTGCAATTGGCGGCCCTGGCCGGTGCGAGCATGGCATTGGGCGCGGTGATCGACCACCGGATCTTCCCCGCGCCCGCACCCGCGAGCGAAAGCAAAGTTTTATCCACTAATCACACGGCGGCACCGGCTCACGAAATGGCGGCGGCGCAAAAAGCCGCTGTGCCCGGCAAATTAACGCGGGCTGAACTCACCGCGGCGGTGCAGCAGGCGTTAGGCGAGGCGAACCGGAGTAAAACCACCGAAGCATTGGAAAAGCTTTGTGATCAGATCGCGCCGGAGGACTTTCTGACGGCGCTTTCGCTGGCGGACAAGATTCCGGCGCGCACGACGCGGGACCAATTCCTGCAAAACCTGGTGCGCAAGTGGGCGGCAATCGATGCCGCCGAGGCGATGCGTTATGTGGCGCAATTGCCCGCGGGTCAGGAGCAACAGCAGTTCAGCCTGATGGTTTTACCCGAATGGGTGCAAAAAGATCCAGCGGCGGCGAAGAACTGGGCGGAGCATTTTCCGGCAGGGCCGTTGCTGGATGCGGTGTGGCAAATCGTCATCCCCACGCTGGCAAGGGAGCATCCAATGGAGACGCTGGCTTACGTGCAGAAACTCAAGCTGGCGCGAGGCAATACGGGTCTATTGATGGCGGTGTTCAATGAGTGGGGAACGAATGATCCCAAGGCGGCGGCAGCGGCGGCGTTACAATTGCCTAACGGTCCAGGACGGGACGCAGCGATTAGTGCGGCGATCAGCAGTTGGGCGACGGACGATCCCAAGGCGGTTTACCAGTGGGCACTGAGCCTGCCGAAGGGCAATACGCAACGGAATTGCCTGCAAACGGCGTTGCAAGCGCTGGTGCAAACGGATGCGCCGGCGGCGATGCAATTGGCCATGGCCACGGAAAATAAAGCCACGCGAACGAGCGTGTTGGAAAGCCTGATCAGCACGTGGGCGCAAGACAATCTGCCCGCAGCCATTTCGTGGCTGAATCAAGTGCCGGAGGCCAGGCTGAAAACGACGTTACTGACCAGCATTGTCGAGCCATGGACGGAAGCTGATCCAAAGGGAGTGGCGGCGTATGCCCAGAATTTGCCGGCAGGTAATTTACGAAATCAACTGGTGCAAAGCGTAGCGCGTCAGTGGGCCATGATGGATGTCAATGCCGCTCTGGCCTGGGTGGAAGGACTGCCCGCCAATGACGCAAAGTCCGGCGCGTTGAGCAGCGTACTCAACACCTGGGCGAGTATCGATCCCGCAGCGGCAACGGCTTATTTGAGCACGCATCCGGGAGACTCGATGCGGAATTCCATGCTGGGCGGGATCATCGGGCAATGGGTGGAAGCTGATGCGGCCAGTGCTGCCAAATGGGTGCAAAGCCTGCCACCGGGCGAAATGCAGACCGACACCGCGCGTAATGTTGTTACCCGTCTGGCGGCGGATGATCCGCAGGCAGCGGCGCGATTCGTCCAGTCATTGACCGGCAGAGCCAAGCTGGATTCGATGGAAACGCTGGCATCGACGTGGGCGGATCAGGATATCGACGGGGCCGTGAAATGGGCGCAGCAATTGCCCGAAGGCCGGGCCCGGGACAATGCTCTGTCAGCCATGTCCTCCGCCTGGGCCAATAACGACCCGCAGGCGGCCAGTCAATTCGCGTTAAGCCAACTGAAGGGACCGCAACAGGCGAACTTTTTGAATTCCGTAGCTTCGACCTGGGCGTCAGAAAATCCGGCAGAGGCAGCGCGCTGGGCAGGACAATTGACGGATGAAACGGTGCGCAATCAGATCAACGAAACCATCGCCACGGGATGGGCGCAACATTCGCCCGCCGAAGCCGCTCAATTTGTCATGGGCCTGCCAGCGGGAGCGGGCAAAGAGTCTGCGATTGCCAGCGTGGCCAGTCAATGGGCCAACGCCGATCCGCAAGCCGCGAGCCAGTGGGTAGCGCAGTTCCCGATGAACGAAGCGAGTGGAAACATCCTGACCTCCATTGCCACCGCCTGGGCGAACCAGGATCCGGCTTCTGCGGCACATTGGCTGGAGACCTTGCCGCAAGGCGGACCGCGCGATTCCGCCATTGAAGCCTTCAACATGAACATTTCCGCTTACTATCCAGAAACGGCTTTGGCCTGGGCGGCTGCCATCACGGATGAAGGGGAACGCAATAACAACCTTACCAGCATCGCACAGCAATGGTTGAACACGGATGAAACCGCCGCCAAGGCATGGATCAATGCTTCCACGCTATCGCCAGAGGTGAAGCAACAACTTCTGGAGAAAGAATCCAACGCGGTTCCTCCGATACAATTCGGGCGTCGTTTTTATCGGAAGTTTTGATCTTGATTAAAGTTTTTTAATATTTGGAACAATACTTTATCGTTACAGTAATTAAAACATAACGCGAAACGGTGCACTTCAATTATTCGTGTTGATATAGCTTCTGCACCTTATTAGCAGGCCGAAAAACTGCGCTTTAGAGCCGTTTAACCCTAATCAAAATTTGACGCGTCCTACCGGTAGGTATAGATTATGGTAAGTGAATTTAAAACGGCATGTGAGTTTATGGGCAGTGCTGGCATGGCTGATCACCGGGAGCGGGGTTCAGGCCATCGTGCTGGATTGGAATAGTGTGTCGTGGAGTGACGGGGCGTTGACGGGATCGATTGAGACGGATGCCTCGAATCCGGGCAAAGATGTTACCATCACGATTACGCCCAATGGCGGGAGTTATTTCATTCTGAACAGTCCGACGGTGGATAATACGTTGACCGGTGGTCAGGGCACTTCGGCGAACTCTTTGTTGCTGGCGGTGGATTGGAATACGGATGCCAAATCGGTCACCGTGAAGATCACTTTCAATTACACCCAGGGAGTCAGCGGCGTCTCTTATACTTTGTTTGACGTGGACGCTTTGGATGCCGGCAACAACAGTGGATATCAGGACGAAGTCAGCAGCATTGTCGCTCAGAACGGGAGTGGCCCGTTGATTGCGCCGACGATTACCACTTCGTCTGACAACAGCAAGTCCGGCTCGGGCACGAATGTCGTGGTGCGCGGCACGGATACGGCGACCGATACCGCCAATTCGGGCAATGTTACGGTCAGCTACGGCACGAATACCATCACCTCCATGACCTTTACGTATGGCAATGGGCCGGATTCCCCTAATAATCCAGGCACGCAAGGCATCGGGCTGTATGACATCACGTACACGCCGAAGCCCAAAGTGCCGGAATTTCATGTTGGTATTGCTGCCGGGTTGGCGTGCCTGGCGATCATCGGGCTGGACCGCTTCCGGAAACGCAGGCAGTTGCTGAAACCGGGCGGTTCGGCGTAGCAAAACTTTCCTCAACCACACCGGACTGGAAAGTCCGGTGAACCGGCAGGTTGGAAAACCTGCCCTACGCTCAATCCGCCACTGGTTCGAGCTTCGCAATTTCAGCCATAATCTCATCGGCGATTTGCTGATAGATTTCTTTCAGACGCGGTTTGGAACACGTCTTCGCCTCCTCCCGCAATTCCTTGAACCACATTGGGCGTCCGTATTTCACCATCACCCGATACGGCCGGGGAATGGTGATATGACGTCCGTAAGCCTCATACGTGCCGAACACCCGCACCGGCACCACTGGCGCCTCGGACTTGATCACCGTCAGCCCAATGCCTGAACGCGCTGGTTGCAGTTTGCCATCGCTCGTGCGCGTCCCTTCGGGAAACAGCACGATACCACCTCCAGCGAGCAGGCGTTCGAGAATTACTTTCAAGCCCTTCGCGCCGCCACCATCGCGGTCCACCGGCACGGAATTGAGCGCGCGCAGATACGCACCCATTAAGGGAAATTTGAAGAGTGATTCGCGCCCCAGGTAATTAATCCCCCGCTTCACCCCGCTGCCAATCAACGGTGGATCCAGAAAGCTCGCGTGGTTGCCCGCCAGAATCACCGGCCCCTGCAACGGCACCCGCTCCGGGTTAAACACCCGCCAGCGAAAATAGGTGGCGTACGTCAACCGGAACAACGACCACGTAATGAAATAAACAAATCCCACGGCGACTCCGTTCTTTCATCAAGGCTCTGACCGCGAGTTCAATTCACCGGTTCAAACTTTCTCCACCAGCCGCTTCTGGAATTCCGCAATGATGAAACCGCTCGTCTGTTGCGGCGTCTGGCCGGACGTATTCACAATCACCGCGCCCAGCGGCACCATCAACGGCGCCGCCGCCCGCTGACTGTCCCGCAGATCGCGCGCCGCCAGATTCTCCTGCACCCCATCCGCCGCGCGCCGCTGATTGCGCTCCGCCAACGCGGCATCCATGTAAAATTTAAAATCCGTCTCCGGAAACACATTCGACCCGATGTCCCGCCCTTCCATCACCAGGTTGCCGAACTGCGTGCATTCCCGCTGCTTCTTCTTCATCCAATCCCGCACATACGGCACCGCCGCCACATGCGGCACCGCCGCGCTCGTGTCCGCCGTCCGGATTTCCTTCTCCGGATAATACCCATCCACCAGCAGCCGCACGTGACCCTCCACGCACGTCAACTCCGTCTTCCACTTGCGACACGCCGCCGCCACCGCCTTCTCGTCGTCCACCTCGATCCGCTTTTGCAGGCAATACCACGACAACGTGCGATACATCGCACCCGTATCCACGTAAACATAGCCCAGCGCCTTCGCGACCAATTTCGCGTTCGTGCTCTTGCCGCTGGCGCTCGTGCCATCAATGGCGATAACAATCGGTTCTTTCATCTCAACAACGGGACGACCCACGCATCCCGAAAAATCAGGGCGCTACTGCAAAATAAATTACCTCCCTTGGCAAGCCTGTTCCCATTAAAAAATTTCTGACGGAAAGACGGGCTCTCACGAGTCCCCGAAATCCCACCTTGAACGCGTTGGGAACCGAGGGTGCGTGCCCCCTCTCCCTAACACCGCGGCTTCAGCCCGGTGCCGTTGCCCTCGCCGATCGACACGAGCTGTTTTAACAACTTCCCCCGGAATGCGTTAAGCTCAAATCTTCGGAAGGACAAGCTCCCGCGAGTCCTTGAAATGTCCCCCTTGAACCCGTCGGAGTCGCGGCGCTCGTGCCCCTCGCCCTGCCGCGCAAGCACCCACTTTCGGAAGGACGAGTTCCACGAGTCCCTGATTCCATCCGCTTGATTACCCGTGGGTTAAGACGGATTTTGGGGACTCGTAGGAACTCGCCCTTCCAAGCATTGAGTTAGCCGCACTCCACCAGATCACTCACACACTTTCGCTGCTCAACTTCTTGATCGTGGGCGATGTTGACCCTTTATGCGCCGTCGGAGCGTGATGCGGCGCTTTCGCGTGCATCGCCGGAGGATTATGCGGAGGCGTCGTCGGCTTCTTATTCGCCTGCGGCGTGGCCTGCGCCACGGCATTCGTCGGCGCGGGCGGAGTCACCGGAGCGGTTACCGTTGGCCGCGCGGGAACCGGTTCCGGCGTGGGCATTGGAGTCGCAGCCGGTGCTGGCATCGTCACCGCCATCGTCGGCGCTGGCGTTGGAATCGCCCGCGCCATCACCACGGAATCCGGCGGCGCCGGCGGTTCCGTCACTGCCACGGTGGAGTCTGCGAGCGAAGGCATCACCGGCTTGGCCGTTTCGACTGGCCGGGAGGAAAGATGACTATGCACCCCATACGACACACCGCCCAACGTCAATAACCCGGCGGAGAGGGTAACCCATTTGCGAATACTCATGTGTACACCTGTAGTTCAGGGTCCAATCGAAATGCTATGAATTTCTAATACGCCCACTCCCCAGGATTAGCAAGAGGGAATGGACGGACAGGAAACAGCCGTCAGAAGGCAGGAATCGGGAGCCATGCCTCGGTTAGGGGATTGAACAGGAGGCCACAAAGAGAACTGAGTTTTCCTCTCCATTTTCTCGGTTTGCTCCTGTTAAATGAATTTTTTGGATTTTGTCATTCGCGCTTCGGCTCCCCTCCCGGGAGGGGCTGGGGTGGGTTCACCGCCGCCGTCTGCATGGGTTGCGCCCCTTGTTCCTTGCCTGCAGTGTCCGCCTTCGGATTTTGACCTGCTTTCGGATTTCGTCATTTTACCCCATACAAAGCCATACAACCCCATACAGCCCCAGTGAAACGTCGAGCCCAGCTTCAAAGCTCCAACGGAGCGACATGACTTCATCCCTTGCATTCATCCGCGCTTCAGCACTTGAATGTCCTCTCCTAAAAGGTTTACGCCTTAAGTTTGCCAATCGCAGCAATTGGGCATTCTCGAATGCAAACAAAACCGCAATACGATTGGCCACACGTCAAAACATCATGAAAGTAAAAGCATAAAAAACGGTCCCCACAGATCCTCTAGGGATACAATGAAGCTTCTAAAATTCAGTGAATAAGACAGGCAAATCAATTTCGCCCGTAGAATGTCTGAAAGGCATGTCTCAAGAGCCTATGACGCGAAATCACGCGAATTGTCGAACCCGTCAATTCCTCGATTAACCGGTAGTTATGTTCATCCTTTTCAAGATCTAATTGCAGTTGGTTGCTAACAAGTGCCGAAAGAATCTCAGCGCACTGTTCTACGGAACGCACCACAAGAATACCGTTTAAGACTCCCGAAGAAAGTATTACCTGGAGGGCTAATGGATGTATCTCTCGAAATGTTCTCGCACGTATTTCAAAACGTACCGCATTAGCCACAAAAATACCAATGACCTGCGCCCTGAACTTGCTAAAGTCGTGCGTAAATGACTTTCCTTGAATTGAAGCATCTAACCACGTTCGGTAGTCTCCTCGATAAGCTTCTTCAATCCTATCAGCCTCATTGTGAAGATCAAAGTCGGCCCAAGTTGATGCAGCTAACTCAGCTAGCTCTTCATTAGTGCATTTTTCTAGTTTTGCGGTCAAAATACGGGAAACAAGCGCTTGATCATCAACGGTTTCATCAACTTCGGCTTTGTCCGAAGCATCTAAAAGGTTTATTAAATCAGCTCTACCCTTTTTAAAAAGCAACTCCGCGTCAACAGTCCCATCGGGAAATACTAATTTTGGCACATAAACAATTACAGGCTTGCCCTGGCCCAGTGCGACTGAAGCTTCCGAATCTTTTCCAAAAGTGTCACTTTTCTGCGCCATGTAAATCGTAACATCAGAACGCCTAAGCATAAGTGCCTCTACCAGCCCTTTTGCAATCCGGTCATCAATCCAGGACTGCGTTGGATTGAAATACCGTAGTTTAAGCGGTCGTATCTTATCGTGAGTAAACAACCGTCTGATAAAATGATTCACAGAAACAAAATCGGCATCACTGCGCATTGATGTGGCCACATACACATCCATGTGGTCGGCTGCCAAATAATAAGCCAAATTCCTAAGCGCGGTCGCCTGCGTCGTAGCCATACGAGCCAATTGATCAACAGTCTTGGGAGCCAAACGAGCGGATTCACGTTCGATTTCGTCACCATCGGGAGCAAACAAAGGTGAAAACAAACCGTGCTTAATAGTCGAATTAAACTTACGGAGGAGAGAGTCCATTTTCCGCTTTGTTTTGACTGGCACCGATTCAAGGGCTCCCTTGCCGTTTTTTGCCACATCTTTTGCCAGTTGATCCAAAAAGCTCTTAAGCGCCTGACGTTCGGCGGATTCCTGTTTCACTCGAGCAGCGGACACGTAACCGAGATCCGGAAGATTTTCATCCGGTATTTCCTCAATAACGTCCCATTCGTTTCTATCCTGGTATATGTGCAAGGTTCGCGACTGAATCGGTTTCAGTAAGTCAGCCAATCTTCCCTGTTTTGTAAATTCGCGATACGCTTCACCTAATGTACTAAAGAGTCGCACTGCATCCTTCTGATAAACCTTAACCGCTGTATCAAATGACGACACTGAGCTAAAAGCATTTGGAGTCAGATATTTTTCAAAAAATTCCTGAGATGCCTCCGAAACACCATAATAAACAAGAACACTGTTAAATCTATCCAATGTTTGTTTGACTGAACCCGTCTCCTCGAAAAGTTCAGTGATTTGTCTCTCGACCACAATTCGAGTTTCATCATCATGTCCGTCGGCCGTGACCGAAAACCCAACAAGCTCAGCAAGTGATTGCTCAAATTCCAATCGTTGAATCGATTCTGACTGGGTGAACGGCAGCCAATACTTTGTAGGAATTGACAGCGTGTCGCATATAGCCTTTAACACCTCGGGTTTTGGAAGACGCAGTCCTTGCTCTAAGTGAGCGATCGCAGAACGGTTCGCTTTGCCTGCAAGCCTTGTGACTAATTCATCTTGTGTCCAACCACGGGTTTCCCGCTGCGCCTTAACAAACTCTCCCAGCTTTTCTCTTGAATTAAGCATGTTGCATTCTCCAATCTAAGCATTCAGACCGCATTTAAAATTAAATTTTGAGCAACTTTGTCGCCGTCAGAATATCTCTATAAATATCCACAGCGCTTTCAAAACGCGTACGCAACTCTTTATCTCGCTTTATCAATTTTTTCTGATTTTCAGGTTTATGACCAGATTCATTCCTATGCCTCGTCACTCCTAATAATGTCGCCAATAAAGCTGGTTTCAATTCACGGCATGGGAATATTCCTCTGTTTACGTTGGCATCGAAGTCCGCGATTAATTTCGCCCAAGCCCCGGTATCAATATTTAGATTAGACGAGTTTGGCCACCAGTGCTTATCGAAACTCTTCTTAGCAACTTTGCGAAAATAATTTTCCAGCTCATCATAAACCAGCGAGCATGCCTTATCAGGATAACCGTCACGATATGCCTGTTCTGCTTGAGATAAACTTTGACGATATTTTTTAGGAAAGGATTCGAGGTCAACCGGACGCTGTGCAGCAAGAGAAAGAGCAAGAGCGTTTTGAATGATTGAAACGCTTTCACCATCAATCTCAAGAAGACCTACGCCAGCCTGTTTCAATCGTTTAATATTCCGTGGGTAGTCAGGATCACTTGCATCCTTCGGGCGAGCAACGAATATTTTCACCGGTAACCCGCGCGTGTTGCAGGCCATAACAAATGAATCCAGTCTGTTGTGATAAGCCCAATCGCTAACTTCTATGCAAAGCGTGTAAAAATCGCGTGTCTGCGCGGTAAATGTCGGCCTCAATTCGATATCGTGCGCAATCGGTTCTTCTATTCTGATTGTACTTGGGTTTATCCCCCACGTGCTAATGAACCACCGCATGGCAGATTTCGCCGCGGGTTGCAATTGGGGGAATAAAATTTGAAATTTCCAGCGCATCGCCTATGCCCATTCCCTCAGAATCTCGTCGATCTTCGCCGCTAAAAGTTTGAGTTTCCCTCGCAATTCCTCATCCATTTCGTCAGGTTCGATTTGTTCAAACGCGCTTAATAAACTTGTAATTCTCGTATCCAAATCACGTTCTTTATAAGCTTCCCCCACTGAGTTAGAAAAGGCTGTCTCAATTGAATAACTGTTATCTTTAAACAATAATTGCAACTCCGAAGCAGCTCTTTCAACATCAGAACCCACTTTTTCGGCACGAGCGATTTTTGCAATTTTTCTAAAATTGACCCTGTTATTGATCACGCCATCCTTGTACTTTTTAATGAGCACTTGACGAACTTGTTCTTTTTTAGGAATTGTGAATGGCATTGATCGCTCTACTGTTTTCAATGCTCTTTCCATTTCAATGAAGAAATCTTCTGTTAACTTTTGCTCTGCCTTCGGCTTATGTAATTCTTCAAGGATTGTATCCCGA
The DNA here is from genome assembly GCA_048497895.1 of Verrucomicrobiota bacterium. Classification (GTDB taxonomy): domain Bacteria; phylum Verrucomicrobiota; class Verrucomicrobiia; order Limisphaerales; family JBEHZA01; genus JBEHZA01. The sequence goes on along the minus strand of JBEHZA010000042.1, from coordinate 2,208 downwards.
TATTTCTTTGGCAATTCCATGAGGAGCTTACACCGACGGACTACAGACCTCTTTAGACCGGTTTGTTCAGAAAGTTGCCTTTCAGTAGGTTCTTCCTTCAACTGTTTTTTTAAGAGATCTACTACACGAGGAAGTTTAAGGGCTATCGTCAACAAGTCCCATTGTTCCCGCAGCATGTGGATGTTGAACATTAACAGAAGATTCTCAAGTGGGTCAGGTTTAGCCTGTACCAGTGCTGGCACTTCTTGCAAATTAAGCTTGAGACAACAACGCCAACGCCGCTCACCGTCAATCAGCACGTATTTCTTGCCTTCTTTGTAGACGGAGATCGGCACTTGAACACCTAGTGTACGTATGGATTCGAGCAGTTCTTCAAATTCACCAGGACGAAACACTACTCGAGGGTTTTCGGGATTGGGGACGATTAAGTCAGGTCTAATCTGCTCAAGAGTAGCTTGGGATGCATCAAGACGCATAACATTCTTCAGGAATATTTGTGGCGAGAAGTTCGTAAGCACCTCGTCGATGTCCGGCAAACCCCGCTACGTGTCGTTTTGTCCAAACTCTTCGCGGATTCCAGTTGTTAAGTAATTTCCGGGCCTCCTTGGAATCAGCATAAGAAACAACGAAAAACGCTCTCTTTCGATGAAGCTCATTCAGACAATCATTGAGTCGGCACAAATCATTCAATGAAAAAGTTTGCGGGTGGTATTGCGCAAAAATCCGCCGCTCGGCTACTGCGTAGGGCGGATCTAAATACACAAAATCGTTTGCCTTAGCTTTTGACAAAGTTGTTTGGAAATCGCAATTAAGTATAGTCGCCCTTTTTAGAAGCGTTGCTGCGTTAAGGATCGCATCATAGTTAAACGTTGCATTGCTTCTGGGAGGTCCGTAGGGCACGTTGAATTCACCTTTTAAATTTGTTCGATAAATCCCGTTAAAACAAAATCGATTTAGGTACAAAAATCGTGCTGCGACCTCTTCATCCCTGAGTGCGACTGACGGATTTGACCTTATGCTGTAGTAAGCTTCCTTTCCCAATGGAAGTTTTTGCAAATGATCGCAAACGAGTGCGGCGTCGTTACGCAGAGCGTTGTAAGTGATTGTTAAATCACGATTTAAGTCACCAAGAATAGCACTCTTCGGTTCAAGATGAAAAAATAGGCACGCCGAACCGCAAAACGGCTCTACGTATCGACTGGCTTCGTTAGTCCAAAACCGAGTGAGTTTTCCCAATAGTTGTCGCTTGCTCCCTGCCCAGCGGAGAAACGGATTCATTTAGATGCAACCCTCAACATAAAACAACCTCCGTTCAAGACTGTTATGACCGGAATATGTTTTAGGAAATCTTCCCATATCACTCTGTACCCTTTAAGCATTTTGCGATAAATCTAAGTTTAATTGTTCCACCTCTGAAATGCGAGGCATTTTTTATGCCAATTTGACAGCCGCCAGAACAATTCCTTACTTGCCGCACATTAGGTTCTATACGCTGCCCGCGTGCTGAGACACGTGTGACGATCGATACGGATGGTTGAGTCTGCTAAAACAAATCGCGTAATTTAAGTTGCGGAACTCTAGAATGTATATTATTAGTGGCTGAAGTCTCGATTCTCAACTCGAGCAGTTGGGCGTTCTAAACCCAACAGCCTGCAAGGAGTCGTTACCTGGAACTTTTAACCACCTCCAGGAAGGACAAAATCGATGGAGTTCATCCCATCGAACACTCAGCAAAAAAAATCATACTACAACTATATACTTATGAGAAAGATGAGAGCGGATTCGGTTTTGGCGGCGTTGCCGAGTGAGCAACGGGAACGGTTGGAGCGTTGGTTGATGGAGGAACAACTGGGGCTGCGGGTGGTGCAGGAGCGGTTGAAGGCGGAGTTCGGGGTAACGGTGAGCCATGATACGGTGGCGCGGTATGGGAAGTGGCTGCGGGAGGAGCAGACGATGCGGGATTTTCAGGAGTCGGTGGCGTCGGCTAAGGAATTGCCGGGGGATTGGGCGCAGGATGCAGAGACGTTGCAGCAGGCGTCGTTGTTGCTGATGCGGCAGCGGGCGTTTGAGTTGTTGAGCGCGGGGGATTGTGAGGTGCAGACGTTGGAGCGGATTGGCGACGTCGCCCGTCAGAAACACGAAGTCTGGCTCGCGAGCATGAGCGAGTAAAGCCGCTGTGAAGCTCCCCCTCACCTGCAGTTCGTCTCC
>JBEHZA010000041.1:0-19001 GCA_048497895.1 Verrucomicrobiota bacterium | reverse complement strand
ATTCGGGACAAACGCCATCGCCATCCACCATTAAAGTACCTTCTTTGCCTTCACCCAATCGCGGCCGCGTAGCCGTGTAGTCATGCGCTTGCCGCACTACAATCCGGCCCTCCGGATTAATGACATAATAGCGGAACGCCCGTGCGCCATACTGATACAGCACATGCAAATTGCTCGTTTTATCCACCTGCACTTCCGGCCGGGTGAAGCCAACCATTGGCCCTAGCGGAAACACGTCAAATACCCGCCCCCCCGTCGTATCCGAAAGCCGCACATACAACTTCAACTCATCCAGCAGCCGCGCCTGCAATAAATTATACTTTCTCATTTCCGGTGGTGCCTCAGCCGCACCGGCCTTCGTCGGCAGACCGAAATCCTGCTCCCACAACACCGAACCCGCGATAATATCCACCAGTTTATACGTGCTCCGCCGCTCCTCACCCCATTGCGGAATTTTCACCGTGGCAGTCACCCGGTAACGCCCCGGCTGTACCAGTTCAAAATACGGCGCCAGATCCACCTTCTTCGTTCCCATCATGGTGGACTCCAGCGTAAACGGGCTGACCACCGGCACTTCCCCCAGTTCCCGCACCAGCTTGCCATCAATCGACTCCAGGCTGAACGTCAGCCAATCCGGCTCTTTGCCCAATTCCAACGTCTGCCCGGAACGGTTAATCACCTGCACTCCAATAATCATCGACTCATTCGGCAGGAACTGCCCCAACCGCATCGATTCCGTCGGCCGGAAATTCGTCGCCTCAGAAACTAATTCTACGGTCAACTGTGCGCGGACACCCACGGTCCCCGCCAGCCAAACGGCAAACAGTATCATCCACGATTTCGGTAATTTCATGAGCTTAATCTAGGCTCGTTCAACTCACAGGCAAGCCGTAATTCATCAGCCGCCAGGCCTGCGCCACATGGTTCCTGGCCGTTCCGCCAGCGCCCATCTATCGACGGAGCCCCGTCCGGATTATTCAAACCGGAAAATCTTCCATCCGATCAGTCGCTCCCGAACCTCTCCACTAGACAAACCTCGGAGCAATTCGTTCTACATTTGTTCATCTCTCGAGAACTTTTTTCTCTGCGGACGGCTCACTTGCTCTGACGGTTTTCGCTCCCAAATGACTTGCAGCAATCGCTTTGCTTTTTTACTCCGGTCGGTATCATGCCTCGGAACAAATGATAGCCCGTTAACCGGGCGCGTATTATGAATCGGGAATATCGCTTACTGGCTGTGCTTTTTTTGGGGTTGTTGGTCGGAGCTTTCGCGTTGAATCGCTGGGCTTTTCGCAAAGAACCGCCTTTGGATCAGGAGATTTACTTCGCCCTCATCAATACCAAGCCTGAAATTGCCGATAACGCCAAAAAACTGTTTGAGGTCGCCTGGGACGATTCCTATGCCGCTCCCTTGCTCGATCTCGCCTCCGTCACCTCTGACAAGCAGGCCTATCAGCGGATCATGGATATCCTGAGTGATAAGACCGGCCAGAACTTCAGCAATGATGTCAACGCCGCCTATGTCTGGCTCTGGAACCGGCCGGCGAACACGCCCACCAATTACATGGAGTTCAAATCCAAACTCTACGGCATGTTGAGCGTCAACTTTGGCAAATACTTCAACGCCAGCTTTGCCACCAATGTCCGGTTGGACGAAGTCCGCTGGACCGGCTCCTCTTTGCAATCCATTCCCCCCTTGATTTCCCCCAAGCTCCTCACTGCGGGTGAAGCCACTTACCTGCAACCCGATAATATCGTTTACGGGGTGGTTATTAATGGTGAAGCCCGCGCATACCCCAAGCGCATCGTCGCCTGGCATGAACTCGTCCACGACCGCATCGGCAACATGCCGGTTGTCGCCATTCATTGCACACTCAACAATGCCATGATGCTCTATCGTTCCAGTGTCGAACCCGGCTTTCCCCAGCTTGTTCCCAGCGCGTTTATTTATCGCTCCAACAATTTATTAACCGATTCCATCACCCATTCGCTTTGGTCCAGCCTCTTGGGCATGCCCGTCGTTGGGCCGCTGGCCAATAAGGGTATTTTATTAGAGCCCTTGCCCGTCGTCACCACCACCTGGGCGGAATGGGTCCGCCGCCATCCGGATACCAAAACTCTCTCCCTGGACACCGGTTTCAAGCGCGATTACAACGAAGGCAGTGCCTATCGCGACTACGAATCCCATGACGATCTCATGTTCCCGGTACCCTCACTGGACAAGCGTCTGAAGAACAAGGAAGCCGTGCTGGCCATCCGCCAAAAGGATAACCCCACCAACAACCTCGTGATCGCCAAGACCTTTCTGGATAAACATTCCGTTTATAACGATAGTCTTGCCAAAATTCCGGTCGTGGTGCTCACCGATAAATCAGGCGCGAACCGCGTGTATGAACGGAATGATCTGGAGTTCATCGCCAGCACCGAAGACACCGCCACGGATAAAAATCAAAAAGTCTGGAAGATTACCGAAGAAGCCTTAGTCGGTCCCAATGACCAGAAGCTGAAGCGTATGCCTGCCCACCGCATTGATTGGTACGCGTGGCACGCCCTTCACAGTAAAACCCGCCTGGTGCAATAAGACCGTTACTTGAACTCGACTTCGAGTTCAATCCCGTCTTTCAGTGAGCCTGCCAGCGGCTCCAGCAACTTTTTCAACGCCACCCGGGCATTGGTGCGCGCCTTTTCCTGATACATTTCATTCTTGCCCTCCTGCACCACAGCCGGACGCAAATCGCGCCGCGCCTGATCCCGCAGAAACCCACCGGAATAAGAATCCAACCGGCCCCAGCCAACCTGAGATTGCACCTCCATCATCGAAGGATCACTCTGCACATCCACCATTTGCTCATCGAATTTCGGAGCTGGCACCGTGACCGTAATGCGCTTGTGAAAATCGTCATACTTGAAGGCCTCCCGCTCGATCTTTTCCAGCGGCACGTAGTATTGAATCTTGTTGCCCACCGCCTTCAGCCGCACGCGGGTTGAACCCAGGTCCACCTTGCCCCACAGCACGCTTTTCTCGCTCTCCTTGGTAATCTCCACATTCACCCGTGCCGTTAGCACCACCAGCTTGGATTCATTCTTCAGCCGGTCGAGCGTCGTCGAAATTACCGTATTCACCGTCACCCGCGGACGAAACGCATCTTGAATTCCCGCCACCATTTTCGCCGGTGCCTCTACCACCTTTTGTCCCAGCTTCAGCACGGTTACAATGACGTAGGTGCCCGCGATAATCGAAACGATTAATACCGCCATCACCGCCAGCGGCCATGGTGAAGTCGTGCGCTCACCCGCTTTAACGCCCGGGGTTGGATCCGCTTTTACGGGTTGCTCATCAGCCATAAAGAAATCATAACACCACCCGCGCCACCTGGCTACGGCAACCCGTTTCCCCCACGCATTCCAACGTGCTCCACGCTTCAGTGCATCTCCACTTCGCAGGAACCGATGCCACCGCGGAAGTAATTGAATTGCACATTCGGATGATCCGCTAATAAGGACATCGGCACCGCCGTATCCACCAGCTTTTTGGAAATCATAAACGCCGTCAACCGCTGGCCGAATGGATTATCATGCTTGCCTGCATGCCAGATGGAAACCTTGTCCGCCTTCCACGTTTCCAGCGGCCCCACCGTAATCGCTTGCGTCGGCACCAGCGTAATATTTCCCCCACCGGATGTGCGCGCATTTTGCGCCAGCGTAATCGGGTGCAAATCCACCACCCGCGTCGGCAATTGTCGGAATTCAGCCGGCGTCGGTGGCGCATCCTTGTACTTGCCCTCCCGCTTAAGCGGATCGTTAAAGGCCCAGTGTTTAATATCACCCTGCCCGCCTTGCATAACGGCGCAGCGCACTCCATCCCAACTGGCACGATACGCCCTGGTGTCAGCCTTGGGAAAATGCAGGTTTGCCTCCGGCATCGCGTAGGCCGAAAAAATCCGGCTGAAACACATATCCCGATCCGCCCGTTCAAACGAAAGCGGATGCGTAATCGGCGCTTCCCGCCCGTTCAGAAACCATTCGTCCATGCCCCAGAAATGTGCGTGCTTGAGCGATAACTGCAATTCATTGACGAGCCGCGCCACTAACGGCAATTGCTCCGTCGGACCAATCGGACCACAAATGCCCACCGGGTTATCCGCCGTCGCCTGTCGCCACGCCGCAATATATTCCAGCGCCTCTGCCAGGTAAAAATCCTCTAGCGTATCGTAATAAACAATGTTGAAACCCGGACGCGACAATTGAAAAAGATCATCCGCTGACAGCTTCGCCACGTCCCGGATAATTTCGTCGTCCAGCGTCGTGTAATCCCACCAGTCCGGCGCGATTGAACTCAGTTTACGTGCCATAATTAATTCCCTTCTTCGAGTTTACGTTCGTAACTTCGGTTCACGAGATAGTTTTTACCTAGAACTTCGCGCAATGGGTCCATCTCCACACTGCTGAAGCCCAAATGCAAATGCCGCCGCCAGCCTTCCGCATGTTTGAATTTCCGTGACATCCGGCCCACGGCCAGCGACATATCGTCCATCGCCTTCAAATACGAATTCATTCCCTGGCTCACGTCCAGCCAGTCCTGTTGGCTCCGGTGTGCCGCCAGCGAACTCATTTTCACCTCTTGCACGGAAGTGGTATTCACAAAACCTCCCGCCACCATACGCCGCCGCAAACCATCCCGCAAGCCATGCGGCAAAGCGTGATAAACCGTCACCTCTTGATTGGACACCGCTGTGCCGGGAATCGTTTTGAAATTGGGCATGCCCCGCGTGAATGCTGCCGTCACCGCCAGCCGGCAGGTGTTCATGTGATCTTCCATGTAATCCTGCGGCGAATGGGTCAGCACAATCTTCGGCTGCACCTCCCGCACCACCGCGGCCAGACGCCGCAACGTCTTCACGTCGTATAATATCTCCAGATCGTGCGCGAGGCTCGCATGATAATGCGCCCCTAGAATTTTCGCCGCCTCCCTGGCTTCCTGCCGCCGGATGGCTGCCGTCCGCGCCGGACTGTATTTCACACTGCCACAGTTGCCGCTGGAGACATTCAGATAATGCGTCTCGTAACCCGCTGCCTTTAACAACAGCAACGTCCCGCCCATGACAAACTCAATGTCATCTGGGTGCGCCGCAATCGCGATGGCCACCGGTTTAGCCACGCACTTCCTTCAGCTTGACCGGACGCCCCTTTTGCGCCGAGAGATCCGCCGCGAACAGCACTTCAAACGTCTTGTAAGACTCCGCCATGCTCGTCAGCGGCATCTCCTTCCCCTGCTCCAGCGCATCGAAAAACGCCTGGAACTGGGTCGTGTAGGGATGATCCGAAACATCGCCGGAATCCAGCATCTTCATGGAAAGCTCACTCCATTTATGCTTGTTCAACCCGTTCAGTTTCATCGAATGAAACTTATTATCCAGCAGGCTGCCTTCACTGCCCACCAGATGCGTGTGGAAATAGTAAGGTTGCAGGCAATCCACCACCGCCGCGCATTTGCCGATGCTGCCATTCTTGAATTTCAGAATGGTCACACTGGAGGTTGTGTATTCGTACGGCTTGAAAATATCACTGCTCGATTTCGTATCATAGCTCGTCACCTCCGCCACCTCACTGCCCATGCACAGCAACAATGCATCCAACGCGTGGCAACCGGCTGTTAACAGTGAACTGCCACCCGCATTCTTTTTCACGTTCCAGCGGAACTGGCCGTACCACGGCCCGATGCCGTGATAATAATCCACTTCGCCGTAATGCAGATGGCCCAGCAATCCTTGGTCAATCGCGGATTTCGTGGCCAGGAACTGGCTGGAGAAACGGCACTCGAAACATACGCACGTTTTCACCTTCGCCTTTTGCACCGCTTTCAACATTTCGCGGCATTCCTTCAACGTCAGCGCCAGCGGCTTCTCGATGATCAGATGCTTGCCCGCTTTCGCCGCCGCAATCACCTGCTTCGCGTGTTGATAGGGATAACTGCACACCGAGACGGCGTGAATATCCGGGTCCGCCAGCATCTTGTCTAAATCCGTGTAGCACGTAATCGCACCGCCATGTTTGGCGCTCACTTCCGCTGCGTCCAAAGTGCGTGAGGAATAAACCGCCGTGACTTGTGCATTCGTAGTAGCGTTGATGGCCGCGATGTGCGCTCCTGCTACCCAGCCGTAACCGATGATGCCGACGTTGTATTTTTTCACAGTACTCCGTGATAAGGGTTTTTGGGCGTTATGTTATGTCGAAAAATGGCACAACTTTTTACTCTGCTTGTCAAAACCAATTCCAGCCTTTTTCTTCGCCCCCGGACAGCGACCGTCCCCGGTCGCAGCAACGTGACCCAGTCAAACGGTGTCAAAAATATTCCATAACATCTGAACACTCAGACGTTGCTGCCATTGAAGACAGCTACTCCCTAACGAAAACAAAATCGGAACTCTGCCCTTCGCCATTCCCAATTAATTTTTAAAAACCGGATTGACGCTATTGATATTCAAACGAATATCACCACGAAACCATTCGTCATCTATTTGTGAAAAATCCAATTCCCGATTCTACGTCCACCAGCGGCCTCGGCTCTCTTAAATTGACCCGCCGCCGTTTACTTGGATCTGCGGCTGGCATGGCTGCCGCCGCCGCCGCTTCCGCTCTGATGCCCCCGAATGTCCGGCGCGCCCTGGCCCAGGAGCCACTACGTCAAGGCTCCTGGAAAGACATCAAGCACGTCGTCATGTTGATGCAGGAAAACCGTTCATTTGATCATTATTTCGGCACCCTGGCCGGCGTGCGCGGTTTTGATGACCCCGAAGCCTTAAAACTGCCCAACGGAAAATCCGTCTTCTATCAACCGGACGAAGAGAATCCCAATGGTTATCTGCTCCCGTTTCATTTGGATACCCGCCGCACCAGCGCGCAAAAAATCCCTTCCACCAGCCACGCCTGGGCCGTCCAACACGGCGCGTGGAATGGCGGCAAGATGGATAACTGGATGCCCGCGCATCGCAAGGCTGATGGCGTGAAAGCTCCCTACGTGATGGGTTATCACACCCGCGCTGATATTCCGTTCCAATTCGCGCTCGCCGAAGCCTTCACCATCTGCGACGCCTATCACTGCTCCGTGCTCGGCCCCACGTGGCCCAACCGCATGTATTGGATGACCGGCATGATTGATCCGGACGCCACTGGCGGCGGGCCCATGATCAACAACCGCGCTTTGCCGGAAGGTTACACCTGGACTACCTATGCCGAACGGTTGGAAAAAGCCGGCATCAGTTGGAAAGTTTATCAGCAAAAGGACAACTACGGCTGCAACATGCTGGAAAACTTCAAAGCCTTTAAAGACGCCAAGCCGGGCACACCACTCTATGACAAAGGCGTAGTGCGCGGGCCGGAAGGACAGTTTGAATACGATGCCATCAACGACAAACTGCCTGCCGTTTCCTGGATCATTACGACGAGCACCCAATCTGAACATCCTGACTTCATGCCCGCCGCTGGCGCGGCGTTTGTCGCCAGCAAAATTGACGCCATTGCCGCCAATCCCGAAGTCTGGGCCAAGACCGCCTTCATTCTGAACTACGACGAAAATGACGGCATCTTCGATCACGTGGCTCCGCCGGTACCACCGCCGGGAACACCAAGTGAGTTTGTAGAGGGTCTGCCGATTGGCGGCGGCTTCCGCGTGCCGTGCATCATCGTGTCACCCTGGACAGCGGGCGGCTGGGTGTGCAGTCAACCGTTCGATCACACCTCCGTGCTTCAGTTTCTGGAGAAATTCACCGGCGTTAAAGAACCCAACATTACCGACTGGCGACGCAAGACTTTCGGTGATCTCACTTCTGCTTTTCGTTTCGACGATGATAAAGCGGCCCCGCCCAAACTGCCGGAAACCGGCAGCGCCTGGAGCCGTGCGAAATACGAATCCACCAATTTGCCGAAACCTTCACTGCCCGGCGCAGAACAAAAACCGCCCACCCAGGAAAAAGGACAACGCAAGCGGGTGCCACGGAAATAAATTCAGGACGCTCAAAAAGCTGACTCAAGGCAGCCATACTTTATCGGGGAAAACCAACTGGTTTTCCCCGATTTTTTGCTGGCACATAAACCCAACGCTCTCGAATTTCGCGAAGCGTCCTGGCGTGCGGTAGTCCCTGCCGCTTTTGGCCAGCGCTCATTCACTGCATGCGTTTTTATCGGCATGTTCCCTGCAAATCAGACATTCCCCCCCATTTTCACCGCGCGGGTGCGATTGAAAGTGGTGGACGATTAGGGACGGAACGCGGCTGTGTTCCGCTTTGCGGAACCGGCCGCAGCATGTCCATCCACTTGGTTCGTGCAAAATATATTCCACCGTTCCTGCGCTCATCAACTGCTGCGCTCCGTCCAGGCATTGCCCAACCAGCCTCAACCTGCTGGCCACGCTTGGCTTGCCCACCGCTTCCAATCGCACCCCTCACCGCGCCGTTCCCTTGCGATTATCCTCCAATCAGTATAATAATAAGTGTTGGGGCGGATGGAAAATGTTGAATTACCGCTCCTCATCAGCAGTCAGTAATTCATAGCGAAGCGGGGGAAAAGTGGTTTGAAAACGTAGATTGCATGACCTTTCCCGAATCAGCCGGCGCACTCGAAAATGTTTTACCATGGCCGTTTGTTCCCGTCTTAAGCCGCATGGGCATGGCAGTGGGAGTTGGTATTTTTGTCGGATTGGAACGGGAACACAGCCAAAAGACCGGCGTGCGCACCTTTGCCATGGCGAGCCTGCTCGGTTGTCTGGGCGGATTGATGGGCGATAGTTATGCCACGCTCGCCACCGGTTTTGTCGCCTTAATTATTGTCGGCATGAATTATCGGGAGGCGATGCGCCATCACAAACTGGTGCTGACCACCTCGGTGGCGCTCACCGTCGTGACTTTCGCAGGAATCCTGTTCGGACAAGGACACATTTTCACTCCCACAGCCGCTGGCATCATCGCCGCTACCCTGTTGGCATGGAAACGTCCCATCGCCAGCTTCGCGCTTGGACTATCAGATCAGGAACTCCGTTCCGCCATTCTCCTCGCCATCCTCACCTTCGTGGTGCTTCCGGTCCTGCCTTCACATCCCGTGGACCCATGGGGATTGATCGAGCCCCGCTCCAATTGGGCCAGCGTTGTCATTATCGCTGGAATCGGCTTCGTCAATTACATCCTGATGAAACTGCTGGGACCGCGGGGCATGGAAATCACAGCTTTCTTCGGTGGTCTGGTAAACAGCCGCAAAGTAATTGTGGAACTGGGGTTGCGCTTGCGCGAAGTGGGGCTGACCTTATTGACCTCCGTGCACCGGGGCATTTTACTCGCGACCGGCGCCATGTTGATCCGCAATGGCCTGATCGTCATTGCCCTCGCTCCATTGGCCGCTTTGCACTGTGTTTTCCCGCTGGCGTTAATGCTGCTGGTCAATGCGTGGCTCTGGTGGCGTGTGCCCGCTCCCAGGCCAACCCCGGGCGAAACACCCGCGTTGGTCCTTGAATCCCCATTTAAACTTTCGGCCGCCCTGAAATTCGGCCTCGTCTTCCTTTTTCTAAACGTCGTCGGCATCTTGGCCCAACGCCGTTTCGGTGCAGCAAGCTTCTATTTTGTAAGCATCGCCGGTGGATTGCTTTCCAGCGCATCCTCCATCGCGTCTGCGGCCAGCCTGATCGCACACCACGATCTCTCAGTCAGTACCGGAGCCAACGGGATTATCTTTTCCAGCCTCACGAGCGTGCTCTCGAACATCCCCTTGATCCAAAGACTGACGCCTGGCCACGATCTCCGGCGGCAAGCCAACATCGCCTTAATCATTATCGCCGCCGGAGGTATCGTTGGAATTGTCCTGAATGATTTCGTGCTCGATGCGTTTCAGTAGTTACGAAACTTTCGCCCACACGGGCGGATTCTTTAAGTGATAAAGCATCTCCCCCGCTTTCGGCACATAGAGTATGCCTTCATCTTCGCGGTTAGCGTAATCCTCCGGTCGAATCGTTTTCGGATCGCGATAACCCAGGTTGATGCTTTTGCAAACCTCTTCGGAAATGCCTGTGGCCAGCGTCACTTTAACGCGGCAATTCTCCACGCCATTTTCGTACGTGCCAATCCCGCGCACATGCGTGGAATGGGCCAGCACGCCCCAGGGAACGTTTTTATATTTGTCCCACTGTTTCAGAAAATAATCGCGGCAGTGATAGCCCACTTCCATGATCGTCTTCCCATGGCTCACGCAAACTTCCGTTACGTGCGGCGCGTAAATAATCAGTTCACCGCCGTCGGCAACTACCGGTTCGAGTTTGTACATGCACTTGCCCGCCGTCCAAATCTCATCATACATCTTCGGCGCGCAGGAAAGCACCGTGTGAAACGGTTTATCCTTGTACGCAATGTGAACCTTGCGCGACACCTCGCTCGCCGCATCCCAGGCAGTTTCCGGCGTGCCCGCGTAAAGCCCCACCAGGCTCTTATCCGGCGCGACCACCATGCAAAAGCAGCGTTTTTCAACGGTCACCATGGCTCCCGCGCGATCCACCACCTTGCGCACCGGCGTCCATTTATTGCCGATGATCAACGGGTTCGTCACCACCGCGCCGAGCCAGTGGAAGAAATTCAAAATCTCCGGTCCACCCACACCGGGGAACAGGTATTTATTGCCGCCGGAAAAACCGACCACTTCATGCGGAAACACGGGGCCGATGATGATGATCTGATCGTAATCGTAAACGCGCCGGTTGATTTCCACCTGCACATCCATGGAAAATAAACCGCTGGAAAGCTGGCTGATATCCGATGCCGGAATAACTCCGACATTTTTCAAAGCCGCTGGATTATTCCATTCGTGATTGTAGAAACCCACTTTCGAGTACGTCTCTTTGCGTTGCGCCTCGGTAATCTCCAAACGCTCACAGATCGCGGCCTCGCTCATCGGCTGGTGCGTGCCCAAAGCGATCAGGATATCGAAAGACTTTGTGACCGCCCCGATTTCCTTGAACAACGTTTGGAACAACAGCCCGACCGGCGCCGTGCGCGTGCCATCCGGCACAATGCACAACACCCGGCGGCCATGATATTCCTTGGCCGGACAGGCCCGCACGACGATTTCAGTGACGTCTTGCGGCGAGATATGCTGCCCGGTGGCAGCGGCTTTACCGATGGCATTCATGGGATTAATTTAAATGGTTTGCGCCAAAAAGCCACCATCCACACGCAAATCCGTGCCGGTGACAAACCCGCTCGCCTTCTGGCTGGCAAGGAATAAAGCCGCTCCGATCAATTCTTCCGCTGCCCCAAACCGCCCCATCGGAGTGTGATTCAAAATCGATTGCGCGCGTGGAGTCGGCGTGCCGTCATCGTTATACAGCAGTTTACGATTCTGTTCCGCCGGGAAAAAGCCGGGCGTAATCGAGTTCACCCGCACCCCTTTGGTCGCCCACTCGCGCGCGAGAAATTGTGTCAAACTGATGACCGCGGCCTTGGAGGCTGAGTAAGCCACGACGCGGGAAAGCGGAATATGCGCGGAAATACTGGCTATATTAATAATACTCCCTTTACCGCGCTCCACCATGCCTGGACCAAATTCCTGACACGGCAGCACCACGCCGCCGACCAGGTTGAGGTCAAAATTCTCGTGCCAATCCGCCAGGGTAATCTTATCGAAGGTGCGTTCGCCGGTAACGGTGACCTTGGGGTCATTGCCACCGGCCGCATTCACCAGAATGGTAGGCGCGCCCAAAGCTTTGACGATCTCTTTATGCGCGTGGTGCATGCTCTCCTTCTTGACCGCATCCGCCGTGAAGAAAGCCGCTTCGCCGCCGTTTTTGCTGATCTGTTTTACGCGCGCTTCTCCGCGCTCCTGGTTGCGGCCCAGCACGGCAATTTTCGCTCCCGCTGAGGCCAGACCTTCGGCCAATGCCCCGCCCAACACGCCGGTCGCACCAATCACCACCGCCACTTCGCCCCGCAAATCAAATAAGTTAGTCATAGTTCAGTCAACGCACTGGCAGCCCTGGATTATTTGGCGCCACGTTCGGTTGGCCCATAGTGCGGCGAACCCGCCCCGCGCGAAAGTAAAATTTTTGCCACCACCCTGTCTGCTCCATGTGGAAAAAGGAGACCCTCTTTTCCGTCCCGCTCAATGGCGCATGGCCTTGCTCTTTCGACTCGCTCTAAATCGACATTCCACGACTGCAAACCCAGAACGGAGTTATAAATTTTAAACGCACGCCCGACCACTGTTCCTTCTCCCCGAAGGAGAAGGTCAGGATGAGGGGATAGGGACTATCCAAAACGCCAACGCACTTTGCCACGACAAACGCATCCTCACGAGGCACCTCATAACATTCACTCGCCAGTTTTCCCGCCGTGAGTTATTCTCTGCTTATGTTGGGCTCCTTGCCAAAACCAGAAGTTATCATTACCCACGAGAGCGATCTCGATGGGTTCGTCTCCGGCCTGCTCCTGCAACGGCTGGCGCAAAAGTTATTCGGAACGAAAGTGCCGCTGGAGGCTTACCATTATAACAATCTTAAACCGCGCGTCCTGAAAGAAAAGTCAGGCTGGATTTGCGACTTCACCTTCGAAGCGCGCATGGACAAGCCGGGTTGGGCGGTGATGGATCATCATACGACCGAAGCGTCAGCCAAAAGCGCCCTGCTGATTCATGACCTGAACAAGTCCGCCGGCCTGATCTGCTACGAACTCTGTTGCCAGCACGGTTTAGGCAGTCCAGCCCTTGATCGTCTCGTCCATTTGAATAACGTCTCCGACTTGTTTCTGGAGGACAATCCCGACTTCGTCATCGCCAACGATTACGCGAGCCTGATCAAGACTTATCAATTCTGGAACATTCACGACTTGATCAATGGTGAATTGGAAAAGCTGCTGGATCACCCGCTGCTCGAAGTCATGGCGGTAAAACGGCGCATTGAGGACCCGATCGGTTTCGCCTGGAGCAAAGAGAATGTGGTTGAACTTAGCTCCACCGTCGGACTGGTGAACACTACGGTCGGCAACACCAACCTCATCGTCCATCAGTTGCTGGAACAGCAGGAAACCAGGTATCCCGTTTTGCTCACGCTCTTCCGCAAGGCCAACGGCGTGATCATCGTCAGCCTCCGTAGCCGCAATGGAGAAGCTCTGAAGGTCGCCCATCAACTGCAAGGCGGCGGTCACGCAAACGCCTGTGGGGCAACCCTTCCACGCTATGTCCAAACCGTCCCGGACGGGGTGGAATACCTTAAACAGGTGCTTAACCCAACGCTCAAGAAGGACGCTCCTCTCAATAGTCTCGAAGGCGCTTTTGCCGGACTCGATTTAAAATAACCGGCAGCATTTTCACCCGGTCTTAGCGCGTATAAACCTGCTCCCGGCTACGAGTGCGATTGGATAGGGACGGAACGCGGCTGTGTTCCGTTTGCGGAACCAGCCGCAGCATGTCCATCCACTTGTTTCGTACAAAAAAATATTCCACCGTTCCTGCACTCATCAACTGCTGCGCCTGGTGCTCCGCACACAGGCGCGCTCCGTCCAGGCATTGCCCAGCCAGCCTCAACCTGCTTGCCACGCTTGGCTTGCTCATCACTTCCAACCGCCCCCTCCAGCCACGGTAAAATTGACATTCCGAGGGCATTTTGCTAAGCGTACACCGTTGTTTTAAACCATGCGTTTACTGGAGTTTCTATGAAGTTCCGCCGTTTCTTCTTCCCCTGTTTGTTGTTGTTACTCTCGTTGCTGGCCGGCCAGCGCCCGCTGCAAGCTCAGACGACCGCTGATCTCGCCGGCTCCTGGCATGGCTACAGTTTCAGCACTCCGTCGTATCTCGACCTGATCTTCAACGGTCAGGGACTGGTGACGGATATTCCGCAGGTGTTGAGTTTCGACTACCATCCCAACAACATCACCGTCGCCGCGGATGGCTCGTTCACCGGCAACAAGAGCGGCACTATCACGATCCCCAATGCTGGCGTCGTCGTCACCTCAATTCCCGGGGATAATGAGAGCACCACGTTTCATGTGACCCGCTCCAATGATTTTATGATCGCCGTGAACAATAGCGGCGGGGATAATCAGGATTTAATTTTTTTACTGAAAGCTCCCGCCAATGTGACGGCGGCTGATGTCGCCGGTAATTGGAATATTGTCACTTTTCAAACCCCCACCAACATTATCCTGAACCGCGCGGACAGCGGCAAGCCCGGTGTTGTCACCTCCATCTCGGCTGGAAATCAGTTCAGCATTGGCACCGGCAACCTCTCCATCAATGGCGCCAACGGAAATGTCTCCGGCGCGCTGGAAGAACCTTTCACGGGCCAGGTGCAGAATTATGACAGCGTCAATGGCCAGCTCAACCTCACCATCACGCCATCCGGCAGTTCTGGATTCACCATTCCGCTTTATATTAACGCCAGTAAAGACGTAATGATCGCGGCTCAAAGTGAACTGGCCACCGCGGGCAACTTTCAGGAGATTCTTATTTTCGTCCGGGCTCCAGCCACCATCCCGGCCCTGGGCAATTTAAAAGGCCTTTGGCGCCTTACAACTTTCGACACCCCGTCCATCCTCACCGAAGTTACCGATGGCAACGGACACCTGACGGAATTAAATAACCGGGACGCCTTTTCCGCCAATTCAACTCAAACTCTTGTAACGGGCTCCGATGGCTTTTTTACCGGCCATTTTGAACTTCCCGCCATTGGCAGCTTCACCTTGCCCAACGCGGGGCAAATTGCCGCCGATTTTACCGAGTCGGATAACTCAACCGGTTCCGGAACCTTTTTTCTGAATGCCGGACTGAATTTCTTCATGGCAGTCCAATCCAACAGTTATAATCAGGAAATCACCTTTGCCACGCGTGGACCGGTCAGCACCAGCAACACGCGAAACCTTGGCCTGCTCTTTTTCCAAAGCAAAGTTTATTGGGCGGCCGATACGACGCGTAAATTGCAATCACTCGGCGACTTGAACACCACTTCCTGGACCGATGTGCCCAGCACTCAAGGCACTCATCTGTTCACTCCCACGACCGGTTCGGGAAATCAATTCTATCGCGTGGTTGATGTGCCCGCGCCTTAAGCTGGCTTTTGCCCATATTGAGAAACAGCGCCCCGATTGCGAAATCCGCGCTGGACAGCCTCTCTCACTCCCCGTTTAAATCGAGCCCGATGAAATTCGGCATTTGCAACGAAATCTTTCAAGGTTGGAAAATCGATGACGCCATGGCCTATGCAAAAAAGGCCGGCTACAACGCCATCGAGATTGCTCCCTTCACCATCGCTAAATACGTCACAGAGATTCCAGCCGAAGAACGGCAGCGCATCCGGCAACTCGCCACGCAAATCGGGATTGAGATTTCCGGCATTCACTGGGTGCTCGTGCAGGCCGAAGGAATGTACGTCACCCACCCGGAACAGGCGATCCGCGACAAGACCGCTCAATACTTTGTGGAACTGGTAAATTTCTGCGCAGACATTGGCGGCACGCGCATTGTGGTCGGCTCACCCAAGCAGCGGAACCTGCTGGACGGAGTGGCCTATCAACAAGCCTGGGATTGGGCAACGGAAGTATTCCGTCCCGCCGTGAAACGCGCGGAAGAACGGGGCATTGTCATCTGCTTTGAACCGCTGGCGCCATCGGAAACGAACTTTATCAATACCGCCGCAGAAGGCATCCGGTTTATTGATCAGTTCAGCAGCCGCGCTTTCAAAATTATTCTGGACGTGAAAGCGATGAGTTCAGAAAACAAAACCATTCCGCAAATCGTGCGCGAATCCTGGCCTAAGTTCGCCTATTTCCACGCCAACGATGTCAACCTGAAAGGACCGGGCTTTGGCGACGTTGATTTCCGGCCAATCGCCGCCGTGCTGAAAGAAGTTGGCTACAACGGTTACGTTTCCGTGGAAGTTTTTAAATTTGAAGAAGGGCCGGAAGTGATCGCCACCCAAAGCATCGAGTATTTAAAACGCACCTTTGCCTGACCCGCTTTACCTCCGCGCGCGAACGCCGGAGAAAAAGAGCTTCACCACCTGCTCCGCGGTGTGACGGCAGATTTTGAAATCCGGCTTCACCAGATACATCATCACGTAGATGTTCATGTTGCCCCAAAAGCTCCGGGCGATTTCATCCGCGTCAAATTCACGGGCCAACTCCCCCTTGGCCTGCCCTTCCTGAATCAAGCCGCGAATAAATCCATAATTCCGGTCGCCCTTTTCCTGAAATTTGATTTCCTCCGGAATTTCCCCCGGCGCAGCAAACGCCGTGGAAAAAGCAATGCGCATGACTTCGCGATTGGTGAGAAGAAACTCGAAAACTGCGGCCATAATCTCGGTCAATTTCTCTTCCAGCGTGTGGCCTTTCGGTTCGGCGGCGCGCATCAGGCGGTAACGTTCGTCATAGGCAAAATCCACCAGCGCCTGATACAGTCCCGACTTATTGCCGAAATGGTAGTACATGGTCGGCTTGGTCACCTGCGCGTCATCGACAATGTCTTGCACCGAAGTCCCGGCATAACCATAATTGGCGAATCGCTTCAATGCTTTGTCCAACAACTGTTGCCTGGTTGTGTTCGGTGAGGGTTCCATATACTTACCGAACGGTATAATAAGTCCTATTAGCGCGTCAAATCCTTTTCGCTTAAAACAGAAGTATTTCCATTTAACCGGTAACCCATCAGTTTGACTGACATCAACTGATTCGTAAGCCCGGCTTTATCAGGAAAGAAGATTGAAACTCAAAGCGGGTTCTTTTAGCTTTGCACGCCAGTGTGAGCCTGATGTTTACGTGCCGAACCAACTTTATCAAAACATGAAACCGAATCTCTTTGAAATCTGGCGCCGTTTATCCACCCCGGCAGGCATGCTGAGCTGCGGTCTGCTGCTCCTGCTGACCGCTTGCAAGCCGACAGAATCCACCGATACGGCCAAAACCGCCACCATCAAAGTGGGTGAATATGCTTCGTTGACCGGCAAAGAGGCCGCCTTTGGCCAATCATCCCACAAAGGGACAGTGCTTGCGGCTGAAGAAATAAATCAGGCGGGCGGCGTATTGGGCAAAAAAATTGAATTAATTTCCGAGGATAACCAATCTAAATCCGGCGAATCCGCCACCATCGCCAAAAAACTAATTACCCGGGACAATGTCATCGCCGTGCTGGGCGAAGTCGCCTCGGGCCGCTCGCTGGAAGCAGCGCCGATTTGCCAGGAGAATAAAATTCCGATGATTTCCCCTTCCTCGACCAATCCAGAGGTCACGAAAAAAGGCGATTACATCTTCCGGGTCTGTTTCATTGATCCCTTCCAAGGCAAAGTGATGGCCAAATTTTCTGAGACCACGTTGCACGCCAAGAATGTCGCCGTCCTTAGTGACGTCGCCGCAGCTTACAGTGTGGGGCTGGCCCAATTTTTCAAAGAGAAGTTTGCGGCGGACGGCGGCAAAATTGTAGCGGATCAAAAGTACAGCAGCGGGGACAAGGATTTCAAAGCCCAACTTACTTCGATCAAGGCCGCTAATCCGGAAGCCATATTTGTCCCTGGTTATTACACGGAGGCGGGCTTGATAGTACGGCAGGCACGGCAACTGGGAATCAATGTTCCGCTTTTTGGCGGCGATGGCTGGGAAGCGCCGGAACTATTGCAAATCGGCGGCAAAGACATGGAAGGCACCTATTACTCCACGCACTATTCCCCGGAGAATCAGGACCCGGCGATTCAAAAGTTCGTCAAGCGGTTCAAAGAGAAATATAGCGGTGAAGTCCCCGATGCCATGGCGGCGCTGGGCTACGATTCCCTCATGGTTCTGGTCGATGCGATAAAACGCGCCGGAACGACGGATGGGCCTAAGTTGCGCGACGCGATTGCCGCCACAAAAGATTTCCCCTGCCTAACTGGCAAAACCACGCTGGATGCAGAGCGGAACGCGACCAAATCCGCCGTGATCATCGCCATAAAGGATGGCAAATTTAAATACGTCGAAACTATCAGCCCCTAACCAATTGCGTTGATGACGATCCGCAGACACAAATAAATCACAGTTCCGCCATTGAATGATTGAATTCCTCCAACAACTCATCAATGGGCTGTCACTGGGAGCTATTTACGCGCTGATCGCGCTGGGTTACACAATGGTTTACGGGGTGCTTCGGTTTATCAACTTTGCGCACAGCGAAGTTTTTATGATCGGCGCGTTCGCGGGATTTTATCTTGCCCGCTTTTTTCCTGAGCACACATTCATTTCGGGCCTGATCGTGCTGGCCGGCTCAATGCTGATCTGCGCCGTCATCGGCATGACCATTGAGAAACTGGCTTACCGGCCGTTGCGCAAACGCTCCACTCTGACGGTATTGATTACCGCCATCGGGGTTTCCCTGCTCCTCCAAAACAGCGGTCAAAAAATCTTTGGCGCCAATCCCAAATCTTTTCCGGCCTTGTTTCCGCAACGGAACTTTACCCTGGCTGGTTCCCTGGTGATTTCGAGCAATCAATTGGCCGTCTTTGCGGTCAGCTTGTTTTTGCTGATCACGCTGCGCCATATTGTTATGAAGACCAGGATTGGCACAGCCATGCGGGCAGTATCTTTCAACCCGACGGCGGCCTCGCTGGTGGGAATCAATACGGACGCGGTCATTTCCTTCACCTTCGCTCTAGGTTCTTCTTTGGCCGGAGCCGGTGGAATCTTGTATGCCTTAAACTATCCCTCCATTGACCCGCTCATGGGAACGTTGCCGGGCTTGAAGGCATTTGTGGCGGCAGTGCTTGGCGGCATTGGCAATATTCCGGGAGCAGCTCTGGGAGGAATGGTCATCGGCATTGTGGAAACGTTTGTGGCCAGCACGAAATGGTCAACTTACCGGGATGCCATTGCGTTTACCATTTTGATTTTAATTCTGCTCTTCAAACCCGCGGGTTTATTGGGCAAAGCCCAGGTCGAAAAAGTCTAATGCCAACACGTTCACAGCAAATCCTGCTCGGGGCCATTCTGTTGGCGCTGGGGATCAGCTCGGGGTCCGGC
>JBEHZA010000040.1:0-19015 GCA_048497895.1 Verrucomicrobiota bacterium | reverse complement strand
CTCCAGGCATTGCTGAACCTCGCGCCGCAGATGGCGAGACGCATTGAAGCGGGCGGCAAAGAGGTCGAAGTGCCCGTCGCTCAACTGCGGCTCGACGACCGGGTGGCCCTTAAGCCCGGGGATCGCGTGCCGACGGATGGCGAAGTGAGCGAAGGCAGTTCTGCCGTGGATGAATCCATGCTGACGGGTGAATCTCTGCCCGTGGAAAAAATGGCAGGTGCAAAGCTCTACACCGGCACTGTAAATCAAAACGGACGACTCGTCATGCGGGTCACGGCCACCGGTGAAGCCACAGCACTGGCACAAATTATTGCCGTCGTGGAGCGCGCGCAAAACAGCCGCGCGAATATCCAGAAGCTGGGCGACCAAGTGAGCAACGTTTTCGTGCCGATCGTCGTTACCATTGCACTGGGCACTGGACTGTGGTGGGGCTTCGCCAATGCTTCCGCCACGCACACCGCGCAGTGGCTTGCGCAATTTCTTTGGCCAGCAACCATACTGGATAGCGTGCTGGCGGCGGCGGTCATTCACGCAGCGGGAGTCCTGATCATTGCGTGTCCTTGCGCAATGGGCCTCGCTACGCCGATCGCCATTATGGCGGGAACGAATGCCGCCGCGCGACGGGGAATCCTGATCCGCGACGGTCAGGCGCTGGAGAAAAGCGGGCTGATCAACGCGGTGTTATTCGATAAAACCGGCACGTTGACACAAGGGAAAATTACCGTGGCTGCGGTCGAACCGATAGGAGCAACTGCCACTCCGGCTACGCCGCTGCCACAGATCGCCGCCAGTTTGGCTGCGCCTTCCAATCACCCCTTGAGCCGAGCGGTGGCAACTCTGGCGGACGGGAAATTACCCTTTAGCGATTGGACAGAATTACGCGGCGCGGGTGTGCAAGCACAATGGAATGACCAGATCGTGCGGCTCGGTTCTTTGAATTGGTTACGCGAAAATAAAATCGATTTTGCCCGCGCGAAAAGTTTTACAGACCAATGGTCGGCTCAAGGCGCGACGATTCTTGGCGTCTCAGCGGATCAACAATTGCTTGGCTTGATCGCCTTGCGCGACACGCTGAAGGCGGATGCCGCGGCGATAGTTCAACAATTAGCCAGTCAAGGTCAGGCGGTCTATTTGATTACCGGAGACAATCAGACCACGGCCACCGCCATCGGTGCCCAAGCTGGCATTCCGTCGGAAAATATCTTCGCGGAAGTGCGACCGGAACAGAAAGCGGAGATTGTCAAAAAACTACAAACGCAAGGCAAGCGCGTCGCGTTCGTTGGCGATGGCATCAATGATGCGCCCGCATTGGAACAGGCCGATTTGGGCATTGCCGTGGCACAAGCGAGTGATGTGGCCCGTGAAGCGGCGGATATTATTCTCCTGAAATCCGACATCAACGCGATTCCCGAAGCGCTCGGACTTGCCCAGGCAACACTTCGCACGATTAAACAAAATCTTTTCTGGGCATTCTTCTACAACGCCATGGCGATCCCGCTCGCTGTGCTCGGCTTCCTCAGTCCCCTGCTCTGCGCTGCGGCCATGGGGCTCTCCGATATCGTCGTCATCGGCAATGCACTGCGTCTGCGCTCGTGGCGCCTGCGGTAAGGGAACGAGAAAGATAGCTGCCCCGGAAAAGCCCAATCAGATCCAAACCACGTGCAGCAAGGCTTAAGAATCGGGGGTTTTATTCGGGGGGCATTCCCAAAAGTTGACGTTGTCCAGCAGGATGCCATAAACCGCAGAACGGCCAACCGGCACATCTAACATGGAGATCCGGATTCGGGCTTGCAACACATCAACGCCTTCGACCTGAAGTTCATAAGTGGTAAAGGGTTGCTTCCAATCATCAATTGTTATGTCTTTGGTCGCATAGATAGTATCGCCAAAAGGGCTGATGAGTTCCAATCGGACAACAAACCCCGCAAGGTTCTGCCGCTGATTACCCGCCAAATCTGCCCGAAGAAAATACTTCTTGTTACCGTTGAGTTGAAAATTTGCTTTGGTGGCGATTATTCCGGGCGGTTTAGTGTCACCTGCCCAACCAGAGGCAGCCATATCAACGTAAACACCATGGCCAGGCAAAAGATCAAATAAAGCACCTGCTGTCGTCGATCTGCCAATGACATCAATCGGCGCGGCTTGATCCCATTTAGAAAGACTGCCATTGAGTAAAGGGAGCTCACCATCAAAGTTATCCGAAAACAGCAACTGGCACGCCGTGCTGCAATCACAAAGACAAAGAGAAACAACTTGGGGCATAACTCAGTATGGATCACTGGCGATCGTCATAATTTTCATATCCGCGGTGGTGCCGTCATTCTGTTTCACGCAAACCTCCACTTCGCGGATGTAGAGCTGTTTGTCCTTTAACAACGTAGCGTCCAAAACCAGGCTGCCCGTTTGAGACGCACCGGCCGGATCAGTCGGCAGCGATGCCATCACGAATTTTTCATAATGTGTACCGCCAGAACTGGTGTTTTCTTTCGGCATGTTTTTGCTCAGTCCAATCGTGCTCGCGCTGCCGCCTTGTGCGCTGCTCTGTGTGGCGGGATTCGTATAAGTCCAGCGGTAACGGTTCACGCGCAGCAGTTCGATCAGGTCTGAGACACCAAGGTTCACCGACGGCCCGAACGAACCGGTAGTCTGACCAGTTTCAAGATTTTCATCCGTCTGCCAGATGATTGCTCCCATGGTGGCCCATTCCACGCGACTGCCCGTCAGATTTAACCGCTTGCCCAGCGAATAAGTGCCGGAACACTCCTCCTCCACCAAGGTGAAGCTCCCCTCATACTGTAAAAAACTGGTGGCATCATAAAACGCTTTGGCCAGGCCCACCGGCTCAGGTTCGCCATCAGTGAATTGGCTGACCGTCATGTATCGACCGGTGGGGCAGTTCGTAACATTGATCCGTGCCGCCGCTACTTCGTGACCGATATTTCCGTTCTCCAGTTGAAACTTGTATGGCGCATGAAAAGTATCGGTGGCCACGTGAAACCCCAGATCATCCACCATCCATTGGGTGACGGAACCGGAAATAATTTCATACGGCAAACTCGTTTGCCGGGTGCTGTTACCAACGACTAAATCTACGAGCGTCGAATCGGCGAGTTTGGCATCACGCGCCTTCCACCACTCATCATTGATAACCAGTGGCGCACTCACCAATTCCTGAATGGCATGAGTAGCATTATAGCCTTGAAGATTCACCGTGCAGACCAATGCACGAAATTCGCGACCGGTGGCATCCAACGGCCATTTGTCCTGATCATGGGCAATGAAAACGGTGCCGTCGGAATTATTTGACTGTTCGTAATTGATCACCACTGCTGGCCGCTGGAGATCGTGACGGGGGTGAATCGTAATTTCTTCCGCGGCGATACCTTGTGAAACATCTAACGTCAACGCCGTAAGATTCGGCCGCTGCTTGATGCGCAATGTGGGCGGGGTCGTGGAATTATCCACCCAGGCAATGGCATCCGGACTAAAACGAAGCATTTTACGAATGGCTTCACCACACGTGATGTCGCGCTCATCGTAAAAGGGAATTTGGATATTCGGGAGATTGTTTGTATCGAGTTGAATCGGCACTCCGCACGAGATGGCATAAGCAACCACGTCCTGAATGGTTTGGCCAGTCGTTTTGAGATCAATGCCGTTCGGATAAATGCCCAGAAATACGTGACTGGAATAAACATCCAACAGAGGCAAATCCGGCCCCTGATACGATTTGGTAGATTGCTGATAAATCAGATTATCCAGATACCACCAAGCATCGGCGAATTTGTAGGTGATTTCTTCTGATTGATTGCGACCGCGGCGTTCCGGTTCCAACACCACGCCCACGAAGTAATTCACCCCGTTCCGTTTCAGCACCACTGTATCCTCGTAAGCAAACAACAAATCGGCGTCGAACAACACGCCACGTTGCACAAAACTGAGCTGGCCCGCTTGTTGATTGGCATGAGTGATGTGCGGTTCACAAAGCCCCCACTCCGCGAGGGTTTGCTCGGTGCCGTTGTAAAGGAGAGTCCAGATGACGGATGTATTCATCGCAGGTTGGCAGTGCGGGTTTCGATGTTTTTGAGACGAGTGGAATGAGCGCCCAGAACAGTAACAATTTGATTCATCGTCGAAATACTGGCTGCGTTGGCCGCCGTGAGACTTTGTGCAATGGTCTTGAGTTGTTCCGCCTTCGCGGTTTCAGCCTTGTTGGTTTGCTCAAGAATCACATTCGTGCGCTCAGTCACAGCACCCGATTCTGGTTTAGAATTAGGAGCGACGGGCTTACTCTCTTGCGCGGGCCGGTTCGTATCATGATTACCCGTAGACGGAAGCGGCGTTACTGCGGGTGGACTGGATTGTGGCTGCGGTTGCGACTGCGGCGATGGAGGTTGAACCGGCGGTGTGATGGGCTGCGGTGATGACGTTGCTGGCTGGCTAGCTGTAGTCTTCGACGGCGTGTGAAGCTGCGACCATGTGGGTAATTGAGGCAGAGGGACATTACTGTGTGTTTTCTGATTCTCAGCCACGCGGGAATTGTAAACCTCTCGAATCTTTTGCCAAATGTCATTCTGTTTTTGAGGGTCGGATTCAATTCGGGATTGGTCCATTAGATTGGCGATTTCCAAGGCATCTTTCATTGCCAAGTCTTTCGGAGTAGATGGACGTAGTTTAGCTTCGGCCGTTATACGATCAAGTTCGACCCTGCGTCGTTCGGAATTCATCTCTGCTGCCGCTTTTTGAGTGTCCTGAGACAATTTGGCGTCTTCGGCTTGCCACTTGGCTGCGAATTGCCGTTTCTTTAACGCTTGAATTTGTTTGCGTTGATTCAATTCATCTACTGTTTGTTTATATTTGTTCCACGGCTCTTCATCGGCTCTGAGTAGGTCCTTTAAATCCGCCTCTGCCTTCGCGTAGGCTGCACCTGTTGTCCCAATCGATTCGTAGTTTTTAATGGCCTGCAAAGCGTTTGCGCGTTCCCTAGGATTCAAATCCGTCCTTTTCAGTAATTCTTGCGCTTTTTCATAGGGTTTAACGGCTTCGGCGTCAGACGAAACCCCCATAGACTCAAGAGCTTTTTGATGTGCTTCCCCAGTTTCGTCGACACGCAGCTTTGCAGCATCTTCTTTACTCTCACGGACGGTCCGATCTTCCTCAACCTTTCGCTCGTCCTCTGAAATGCGCTGATCTTCCAAATCAATTTTTTCCTGATCGGCGTTCTTTCGAAGCCGTTGCCGTTTGGATGCGAATTTGGCGGCGTTCGCTGGGGTTTGCGGTGAGTTAGCTTCTTCGGCGTCAACTTCTGCAAGTTCCGCAGCCAATTTAGCGTCGACCAGTTCATCTTGTCGTCGACGAACAACCGACAGCGCGTCAGCTAAATCCCTTGCCTTCTCAGCTTCTGTCTTTAAAGCAGTCGATGTTTCCTGAGTAGCTGAACCA
Source organism: Verrucomicrobiota bacterium (assembly GCA_048497895.1). Classification (GTDB taxonomy): domain Bacteria; phylum Verrucomicrobiota; class Verrucomicrobiia; order Limisphaerales; family JBEHZA01; genus JBEHZA01. Next base: position 13,573 of record JBEHZA010000040.1, on the reverse strand, counting down.
AAACCTTTTGTGGATGCGGCGAGACTGGGTAATTTGTTATTCAGAGTGATGACATTCGGCACTAATTTGTCCATGGCCCGGTTAAACAAAGCCATCGCCTTTTCGGCGACAAACAAAACCGGCGCATATTGACTAAAATTGACGATATACTTGCCGACGGAAGACAAGAATTTGTCCCATGTGTTTTGCAATCGGTCGATTGAACCTGCAAAGCCTTCATTGGCAGATTTCATCTGTCCCCCGCCCAATTCTGCAGCTCTTTTTAAAAACTGGCGCAATTTGTCATCTTTCGAGGCAGTTTCATCAATCTGAATACCCAGACGTTTTAGGTCTTCAGTATTGCCATTCAAAGCACGTCCCACGATCGTTGCCGCCGCTTCTAAATTGTCTTCACCACTACCACTCATGGAGCCAGCAAGATTTTCCACGCCTTCTGCTAATTCGTTGATATTATTTGCGTTTGCTCCCGCGCGTGTAAGAACAGTTAAGACATTTAACCATTTTTCCGCTTTAACACCTGTTCGAGAGCTCATTTCTTCTCCAAGCTGACGCAACTCTTCACGATAATTTTTTGTCAATAAACCGTTGCGAGCCAATGCTGAATCAAGTTGAAACAAAACCCTCTCTTCATTGGCGAATGCACGTACTCCTTCAGCGGCTAGGTGAAAACCTTCTGCAAGGGCCGCAGCTCCCAAAGCAATTGGATTGAACGCCAACGTTGCTGCTCTCCCGAGAGCAGGGAATTCGTCCTTTAACGCTTCCCACCCTTTCGACAGAAAGCCATCCCCAAATTTCACTCCGGCACCTTTCTGAATACGAGCTAACTCCTGTTCCAAAACTTTCGTATCGCCACGCAACGCTTTCGTATTTTCAATGGCTTTCCGCAATCCTTCAGCAGCCTGCACCCCATACGCACCTTGAGAGGCCAAAGCTTTGTTGGTTTTAGCAAGCGCCTCCTCCAAACGTGAAGTATCACCTCCCATTTTTTGGGTCTGCTCAATTGCTTCAGTAATGGCTTGCTTGACTTCTCTTGCAGCCTTTAGGTCAGCAATGGTTTTGATGGAAATTTCGTATGAACGTTCGACAGCCATAGGTAAAGAAGGTGAGAGTTTTTAGCTGAGAGTTGAGGGTGTGGACCGGCACTTTTTCCGCGGCTTCTTCAGGTCGGACAAATCTTCGGTCCATCCGTGCGTCAATTTGCGTTCTCCCATCCAATGAACAATGTGGACATCGGGATGATCCGCCGTGATTTGATCCAGCACGTCGGCGGTTTGTGCATAATACGTGCGTGGGGTTAACTTCTCCGCGTTGCGATGAAGTTTGTTGGCGGGACAATTCCAACGGATGTCGTTCTTCAAACAATCGCGAAGGCCCAAGACTTGCAGCGCCCAGTTCAGAGCTCCCTGGTCATAACACGAGAGTCGTTTACGGAGTTCGGGATTCAGCAGCGCTTGCGTGACGGCGAATTTCCAGTGCTCCAGCAAATTTAACTGCCGGGTTTTATCAATCGCACAGATGCCAGCGTTGGGCGTAAAATAAGGATCATTCTTAACCTTGTGCGGCAGCAATTCGCTCACGTCCTTATTAATGGTCCACGGCGGATTATAACTTTCCTGATAAACAACAAAGCCGGTTTGCGCCAAATGCTCCAGCAAACCCGTTAATGGCGCAAGTATGAGCGCATCGCAATCCACCCAGACGATCCGCTTGAACGGAGCGCGGTCGAGCAGGAAAGGTTTGCACCAGGTGTTGAGTTGCACACGCCCAATCTCCTCAACCAGTTCCGAGTAAGAGCGACCCAGAACAGAGCAACTGTAAGGTTCAGTGGTCACGCCATGGCGGCGGCACCAATCAACCTGGTTAAGCGTCAGTCCCAAATCAAAAACGAAGAGCGGACCGTTCCAGTGACGCTTCGCCGCTTCGATCCAGAGACGAAGCGCCGGAAAGAAATTGCTGTCAGCAGCCGTAACCAATCCAATTTCGTCAACCGCGCGTTTGCCAGCATCCTCTTGACGCAAGGTAAAATAGTCGCGCATTTGCGCCTTCATGATCTCTGGAGTATCCGAAGTCCAACAGAGAAGCCCGTCACCGCGTTTGCCAAGCTGCGTGGCGACATCCAAAGAGCGGATAATTTTTTGGCGTTCTACGTAACCGCGATTACCCGCATCACCGTGCCAATGATGGCGCAATAAACAGTCAAGATAACCGACTTCGCCTGGATGAATCCACTTCTGAACAGTATCCGTCCAGACATCAATATCAGCCCGGAGAGCAGGATTCACTTCGTTCTGCATGATCGGATGCAGCGGCTTGCGCAGAAGCGCGGAGGCAAGCCACGAATCTCCCGAGCCAACAATCTGACGCTCATATAAACCGGCATCCAGAAAAGACCGTTGCGCCGCCCAGGCAAAGCCAGGACGGCAATAGGTGAAGTCGAGAAAGGCGCAATTCGGATTTTGCTTCGCCCATTTAACAACACCCGTGAGCGAGGAAACAACATTGCCTTGCTTATCGCAATCACGAGCCTCACCAAAGAGTTGAACGACTTTGAAACGGTCAAGCAATTTGGAAGCATTCTGCGCCCAGTGGGGATCTGAGAACTCCACATCGTGATCAATCCACGCGACCTTGCGAACGCTGGCAGGCAATAGGCGAGACACAAGATTCAATAGATTTTCCTTAAACCACAACACATCGTGTGTGCGAAACTGAATGACGCGGGAAGTTTTCGGAATGGAAAACGGCGCATTATTAAAAGCAAGTTCGACGGTGTAAAGGGCCACATTCGCCGCCGCCATCTGCGCAACAAAACGTTCGTAATTCTGGCGTAAAGACGCATAGCCGCAGGGATTGAAATGGCTGGTGATGACGGTAAAGTCTGGCTCTGGTAACGCGTGCGGTTGAGAGGTGAATTTTAGTCGGAGAATCTTCATATGTTAGTATCCGCTGGGATGATCTTGCGGAAAGCCGGAGTAACCTCCAGTATCACCATCGGGTGAGACAACCTGATAGGAAGTAATGTCACTATCCAGCCACCCATCTTTTTTCGCGATGGAAGTGAGCGGTTGGTTACTACCCAGAGTAAAAGCCCCCGTAAAAAGTGTGTCTATCGGATCACCATCCAATCCGCCAATACGATAGTAGATTGAAACTCCACTCGTAGTGCTGTCCAGCCACATGGTGTAACTTGTGCCTTCAGCGAAGGAATTTTGAATGAAATAAAATGGGCGAGAGCATTTCGGAGTTCCACCACCGCCCCCACCGGCTGCAACGGCAACAAACGAGGGATCAATCAATGTTCGCGCACGCATAATTTAGGGCTGACAAATAATGGCCGCTTCGGTGTCGGTTTCGTCTGGTCCAGTGGAAGTGAGTGAGAGCCAGTTGGATTTATCCTCAAACAAGGCAACAGGTATGGAATTTAAAGGAATAATATCACTATCAAGTGAAATACCACGACTCCCCCCACTCGCTATTAATTTCACGGTCACTGCTTTGGCAAATCCAGTAGAGGCGCGATTTTTAGTCGTTATCGTCACGTCTCCCGTTAGAGTAACAACCTGGTAACTTCCCCCGTCAAAATCAATCACCAGACTGGAAGCATAGGCCAATGTATCAAGAACGTATTCCGTGGCCACTTGCGTATTCCGGACGGCGGAGTATTGGAAAATTTTCCACGCTGTGCCCGTGTATTTGAATTTACAAAAGACAGGAATCGCCGTTTTGCGGCCTTGAAATGAGAAAATTGGATCTCCATCCGTGTCATTATCGTAGAATTCAATCGTCGGATCCGAATCCGCTGGCATGTCCACGTAAACGTCAACCGTGTCACCTGCGGTGGCGTTTAGCCGGAGCAAGACCAGTTTTGCGGTGTACGGAGTGTTATAGCTACCGTCCTGCACCGTAAGATAAACGCCGTGCAATCCGAAACCGGCAGCAGGAGCAATGTTGTTGGTGCTATCCGTCGAAACGGCAATTGTCTGGTAGCTAGTGACCGAACCTTCAGCCCACCACAAAGCGCAGACGTCACCTTCAGTCGCGCCAAAGCAATAAAGGAATAGCAGGCCAAGCTTGTTAGCGGCCAAAGTGGCAGGAGCCGGTTCCGCAACCCAACGCCATTGGGCCGGGAACGTTAAGGCGCGGTTACTCGCGTCGCCCACAACTTCAATGATTAAAGACCGCCCAGAGCCGCGGTTCGTACTGGTGAAGATGACGTCGCCGGTTAACGAGAGTTGTTTCCATTTGTCGCCTGTGAAATCGACTGTAACGGTGCTGGCATAAGTCAGAGTGGAAACCGCTGGCTCAATCGATAATGTACCGTCTTTGTCCGGCAAGTTGAGTGCGCGATTGACGGTGGCCAGGGAATTGAGCGCCGTATAAAAATCACTGGTGGAATTGAAGACGCGCAAGGCGGCGGGCGAATAAGTTTTCGCGCCCGTCACGGTTTGAGCCGCTGCTAAAACCATGTCGCCAATTCCGGTGCCATCCGTGCCGAGGAACTTCACCCAAAGCCCCGCGAAATCACTGGCAATTGGAGTTAGCGCAGACGAGGATTGTTTCAATGCAATATATGGCAACGCCGGACTCGGCGTCAGAGAGAAACCCGTTCCGGAATTATCTGAAGCGTAACCGACGTAGAGATAAGCTGTGGCCCCATCGTCACCGCGATACTTTTGCCAAAGACCCGTAAAATCACTGGCACCGGGCGAGCTAATAACAGTCGTGGATTTCGTCACGGCAATATATTTCAAGCCACTGCCGGGTGTGAGAGAAAAACCAGTTCCGGAATTGTCCGAAGCGTAAGCGACGTAGAGATATGCCGCCAGGCCATCGGCCCCTGGATCACCGTCGGCACCGGGCACGCCAGGAGCCACGATTAAAAGCCAATAGGCATTGGACGTGGTCGGTAAAGTGGGCGGCGTATGGGCGGTTGTATTTTGTTTGGCAACCCATAAACCACCCTGATCCGTAATGACCTGGCCAGTGATATAATCCGTCCCGGCATCATATACGCCAATGATATGTTGCAGATAACGAGCGTCACTTTCATCGGCTGTGAAAAATAATTCTGTTCGGATAATCGCCGTGACCAAGACGTCGGGTGTGCCATTGAGCGTGATCGTTGTGTCTGCGGTGATGAAATTGCCATCGTCGGTAATGGTCTGCGTGTCATTTGTGATCGACGTATCGTGAGCCCCCTTCGACCAATTCAAAGTGCGCCCGGCTTCAACGGTAAGCGCGTAGTGACCGTTGCCGTCATACATCGCGCCCAGTGGAATGATATTACCGCCCTGCACAGGGCCGAGTGAGGTCGTCGGTGTGGCATCTTCCGTGACCTTGAGCAAGCCGGCACCCAACGTAACCAAGCGCGCCGGAGAATCTGATGTCAACCCGCTGACCACGAGCCAAAAGCTCGCCTCGGTTTTTCCGTCCAAATCAAGATTGACTTCCTGAGCTGTGAACGGAATCACCACATGCTGATCTGCGCCCGATTGCCAGTCCGCCAAAATCAAACCGGTGTTAATCTCGTCTGAGCCGATGGTTTTGCTCATCAACGGCGTCAGACCGAATTGTTGTGAGGCGAAAACTTCGAGCTTCAGCGAAGAATAATTCGCCATGCTCAACAACGTGTTCTGAAGGAAGAACGCGAGTTGAAATTCTGTATCCACGCCGCGCCAGGTGGACATCTGTCCGCCAGTAAACCGGTCGGTCATTTTCGCGCCTACTTGCGAGGCATCAATCGCACTGCGCACTACTTTACGGCCGTAATTCATGATTCGTTAAAAGGTTGAAGGGTTAAACCGCGCTAAGTGTTGGGGTTGTTTGTCAGGAATTGGCCCCCGTTGATCTGATACGTAAACCGGGTGGTGACGCCGGCGTGATAAACGCAAGCGACCCGCTCGATCACAGCATTCGGCAACCAGCGTTGCACCAGGTCATCGTGATTGAACTGCACATCACCCCGACGCGGAACAGCGTCTGCGTGAGTGTATTTGAAGATCATCGCGTCGTTATACGAGTCATGCACGCGCTCCACGGTGAAAGGCACGCGCACGGAAACGTTCATGCGATCGAAGTAACTCTTGGCCGCACCACGGAAGAAACCGACCTCTTGAACGGTACGAGCCTGATCAGGCAGATCCTGGGAAATATAATCCCCCTGGGTATCGTCGCCCAGGACAAACGGCTGCCCGCCACCCGAGGGGATTATAGTGATACGCATTGGGGTTACAGTTTAGAAGCCGGGGTTTCGGTTTTCGGCGCGGGCAACTTCGCAACCGCTTCCGCGTGCCAATTGACATGATCAATGGCCCCTTTGATGCGGGTAAGTGCTCCTTGTGAGAAGGCCGTAACGTTTTCCACTTTGGTTAGCTCGGCCTGCGCTTGAGTGAGTAAATCGAGGATTTTTTTCATAGTAAGCGAGTAATGCAGTTATGGTTTGGGAGGTTTAGGACGACGCCAGCACCGCACGGGCTGAGGCAACGCCACTGCTGAAAGCAACTGTGCCGACAAAGCCGACTTCACCGTTGCGCAGCGGTTTTCCGCCGAACATGAAGCCCGCCGTTTTGAGCTGGGCATTTTTTACGGTGACGGTGACGCCCGAGCCCGTAATCACGAGATCTGCCGCACCCGTGCCGTAGCGGCGTCCGAGCGCCGCACTTTGCACCTGCGCAGCCGCGAGGATTTGCGTGCCCGTCGGACCATAAGGTTTGCATTTGGCAATGGCCTGGCAACTGGCGATGGAAAAATCCACCGTGCCTACGCCGTTGATTTTGATCGGTTCGAGCTTCAGCTCAAATTCCACATGCCAGCCCTCTTGCGCCTGGAAATCGTCAAAGCCATCCACGCTGCCCCACGCCGCGCTGTAGGATTGCTGCTTGTAATTGGCGGGCGAAAACGTGGTGTCGGAGTAAGAGATTCCGGTCGCAACGGTGAGCAGACTGTCATCATCGCTGGCATCCATGGTATTGCCGCGCACGCCGGTGAATTCGATGGGGCCAAAGATGGGCTTGTCTGCGCCGAGGTAAAGCGTGGGCATTTTTGTAATGCCCGCTGAGATCAGCGTATAAACATCACCGTTGTTGCTGGCGATAACGAGGGGTGAATCCGTGTCTCCCATGATGCGCGTGCCAATCGTCGGACTCAGGTAGGCCGAGGGAAACAGCACCGTCAGCGCGGACCAATTGCCGAACGGCGTGAAGGAACATTTCGCAATCACATCGTGCATAGCTTCATCGATCTTGCCGTGCATGGATGTGGAAACGTCATTGGTGGAAGGGTCCACGCTCAAAGTGAAATCATCTTCGGAAAAGAAGGTGCTGCTTTTGAAAGTCAGCTTGGCGGGGCCTTTGACAAGGAGGGAACGATCAATACTCATGATTTATTTTGGAGTTAAGGTTGTTGGTTTGAAGTTTCAGGTTAAGGAGCGGAGATTAAGTAATGGTGGCCTGGAGACAGTTGCTGGAGTTGTAGCCGTCTTTATAGGCGGCCCAGCGGATAACGGTGCCGCTGGTCACAGTGAAAGGGACAGTGTAATGCGTGGCTACCGCGTTCAGGGCGGAAGGATACGAGCCATCCGTTGTGTAATAAATTTCTGCGCCCGCCAAAGTATTCGTGAAAGTGACCATCAGATTGTTCTCGGAAATCTGCGCATCCGTCACTTTCGGTTCGACAGGTTGTTCCAAGGTGCCTTTCAAGCGTACGTCATAAGTCACCAGTCCGGGGAATTCGGTGTTGGGAACAATGGTGTCCTTGTCCGCATACAGGCCGCAGAGTCCTTCAAGCTGAAAGCCGTGCAGGAGCCGGGAAAGTTTGATCGCCACATCTTCGGCCGATTTCAAGGTGCCTTGCGTGGCATCCATATTAATGGTGGGTTGTTCCTGCACACGCAACGGCAGCACCACGATCAGTTCCGGCCCGGGCAGGTTGGGACGATCCACATGGAGCGTGGGCAATCCAACAAGAACGCCCACTCCCAGCTTGCCGTTCTTTTCCGTTTGATACGGATTCGTGATCGCCAGTTCGCTTTCGATTTGGAGTTTACGAACGCTCACCACCGTAATGGTGTTGAAGAATGCCTCCGCATTCAGTTTGGCGGTGGTGTCTTCCTGTAGTTGGATCAAGGGATCATTCATAAGTTGCCTCCTTTCACCTGGGCGATGGCAGCCGCAACGGCCTCGTTCGCAGTTTTGGCAATCAGTTCATCGTCCGGAACAACCCCAGGATTGGGCGCTTGCTCTGCCTGACGGGCGAGCCAGTAGTATGGCACCAATCCTGAGGTTGCGGCGCGGGCGTGGGCGGTGCGTCCGCTTTTTCCGGCAGCCCGGCTCGTGGCGTCAGGGATCAAGACGAGCGCGGGTTGCAGCCTTCCCATCGGGTTCGTGAGAAAGCGAAAACGGAGTTGTGAAAATTCGGCAGCGTGATGCCCATAAGCCGCGCCGATAGCGGGAATCGTTAAATACTTTTTGCCTTGAGTAGGCCGAATGGTGCCGCCGAGCAAACGTTGTTGAAAGCCTGGATGCGAAACGGAAATGCTCACCCCTTCTCCGGCGCTTTCCCAACTGACACTGCGCGCGGCGGCAGGCCAGAAATTGGTCGAAGGAAAGCCCTGATGATTTGAAGGCAAGCCCGCAATATGCTGTTGGAACAAATCCACGAGCGCATTGCCAACTACTTTGTGCAATTGCTCCGGCGCGAGAAAAGTGGGCAACTGATCCAGGAAAGGATCGCGAAATTCCGGAACCGTGATGTGGGTGGCAAAACTCATGGGTAAAATAATTTAGATCGAACGCAAGGTGCGACGGGTGGCAAGCCGTTTGGTATTTTGCGCGATTTGCGTGGAGTTACCGGCGCTGGAGGAAGTGGGGGTTGGGTCAACCGGCACTTCAATGCCGAAATCTCCGGCGGCCACCGCTTTCAAGACTTCCATAGCATCGCTTTTGGCAGTGACACGTTGCGGGGCGGCTTTCACGCCTTCACCGAGCCGGTTCATGAGGCGAAAAATAACAATATCGAGAACCGGACCTTTCAAAGAATCAGGAATGCCGGCGACAGCCACGGAATGACGTTTACGCAAATAGCCACGCGCCAGGTTGGTCACGGTGTCAATGACGTTGGGCAAAGGGTCCGCCTGGCCGTTGGCCGTGACGCGGTTGCGATACTGCGTGAGTTCAGCGTTATTCAACGCTTCGAGCACATCGCTTTCACCAAGGGTGATCCAGTTGGACATATTTAAAGTTTAAGTTTTTGGTTGAGCCACACGCAGCGAGGCAACTGCGTGTGGCATTGGCGGTGGCTTGCGTGTTCAAGTTGCCTCTGAACACCGCACCGCGCAGGGGTTGGGTTTACGGGTAAACGGAATAGAGCACGTTGGTGATGACGACATTGGCAGTGCTGCCGTTAACGATCGTGCTGCAACGAATCCATTGCACATTATCCACGAGCGAAGGCGGCAGGTTGGTGAAGCCAATGACCGGCGTGGTGCCAGTCAGGGGCAGCGTATAACTCAACACCGGCGCAGTCGTCCATTTCACTTTGTCCGCGCTCACGGTGAAGTTGAACGTGACATTGGAAACGGAGGAACTGACGGCTGCGAATTCCGGCATGATCGCCAAACCGCGCGCTTTGTAAACCGGCACAGCCGTCGAATTAACAGTGGCCGTGGTGGCGTTGTTGATGGTGAGTCCGGTGGTGCCACTGAACACATTGGTACGCGGCGTGAGACCAACCTGAGCGGAAGCGGTAAGACACAAGCCGGACAGAATGACAGAATGGAACAGAATCTTGAGTTTCATGGTCGAATTTATTTAGGAGTTATTGGCAGTTTTTTTGACACGAATTAGCACCGGTTTTTCACTTATTCTTTAATTCGTGATTGGTTCGTGCCAATTCGTGTCGGTATTTGGATTTCTAACTCGGACCGGTGATGGTCAGGGCGCGAATGCCATCCGCGTAAGGCACCATGATGAGTTCGTAATGCTCGACCGTAATCGCCACGAGCTTGTTGTTCATCTGCTGCACGTAAACCCGGAAGTCACCCCCGCCCTGCTCCGCGTTGAATTGCGAGACAAAGCGCTTGATATGGCTCGGGTCTTCCGTGTCCACATCATCTTCCGCGTAGTAGCAAAAGACTTCGTTGCCCACGATTTCGTTCTTGGTCGAGCCGGTGGCCTGATAGCGCTCGCGGCTGACGAGCACGCCGTCCACTTGCAGCGCGGAAGCGAGTGATTCCATCGGATTGGCCGAGTACCCCAGATAACCGGCGGGATTGTTTTGCGCGCCAAATGACAAATCGCGATAGAGGAAGGCCGTGTCACCGTAGAGCACACGGTTGGGCCGCATGCCGCTTTGGTTGGTGGCATTGACCAATTCCGTCTTCACGTCACCATCCGGGTTCACGCCCTCCGACTTGTCCCAGGTGTAAGGCACCGAAACGGCCGAGGCGTAAAGCGCCGCGACAGCGCGGCGAATGGAATTGCGGCGCAACCGGCGCAGGAGCTTGGCTGCCTTTTCATTCTGCCAATTCGGGCTGGTGATTTTGTCCAGGTCCTGGACGTAGGTAAGACCGCGATTAATGGTCTTGGCCGTTTGATCCGTGCCGGAGTATTTGACGTGCTTGAAGTCAGAACCCAGCGCGCGCTGGTCATCGACCACTTCGGAAACGAATTCCTCCGCGTTGGTGGCCTGCTTGAACTCGAACAGCCGGCCCGGCACCGGAACGCGCGGAGCAATGAATTGGAGCGTGGCGTCCAGATCGTTCGGGTCGCGGAAGCCGACGAGATAATTAGTCACCGGTTCGCTGTAGAACGTTTCCGTGAACATCGAATCGTTCGCGAAGAATACCTGGCCGTGCCGCAGGTTTTTATCATCGAACCGCCCGAGCACGAGATCGCGGGCGTTCAGGAATTCCGGACTGGACAGAGGCGAGCCGGAGAGAGTGGAAGTAGATTTCATTTTTTTATGGGGTAACTGGATTCAGGATTAAAGGTTCAGCCTCAGATGACGCGTTGCGTGGGGAAGCTGGGAATCAGGGTGATGACATCGCCGTTGGCCCGGGTCATGTCCGAGCTGATCAACGCGCGTCCGACGAGGTAATAAGTGCCGGAACCAGCGGGCAGCTTGCGGACTTTGCCGCTATCCGCCGCGACGACCAAATCGCCGTTGGCGAGCGAACCATCCGTGACGACGAGGTGCGTGCCTTTGGCCGCGCCGAACAATTTCACGGCAATGGCCAGCCCCGGGCTGTCGGCATCCGCCTGGTCATCGGACGAGCCGAGCGGAATGTCCGAGCTGGTGCAGATGTCCACGTGGTCCGCGTCACTGCCCTGTTTGTAGAGCAGGTAACGCGAGGCCGCGCTGTTATCGACGAGATAGGATTTCTTGCCGTGCGTGTAATCGCCTTCACCGACATTGGCGAAAACGGCGCGCTCACGCGATTGACCGGAGACCGCAGTCAAACAGCGGTTAAACGTGCTTCTGATGGCATATTGCGCCCGCACGAGAAGGGCAATGAGCAGCGCGCCGGGCGCCGTGAGGATGGATTTAACAGGGATCATAGCAGGTTGTTTTTAGGGTTATTACAGTTAGGGGGTTGGTTTTTAGGTTGAGTGGTTGACTAAACTTTCGTTTCGGGTTGTTTCATCGCTTCAAACAGCGTGGGGTTGGCTTTCTCGACCGCCGCGTAGGCTTCGTCGTAATCGAGGTTCCGCTCCTTCATCAGGTTGGAGACAAGTTCGCGGACCAGCGCCTGACGGTCAGCCGCGTTGGCGATACTGACTTTGCGGGCGCCGACACTGATTTCACGGGGCGTGGTCTTGAGGCGGGGCGGCAGTTGGACGAGCGCTTCGGCTTCGTTGATAAACTGCGCTTCCACTTCGAGACGATTTTTCCAGACGGGCTTTTCCGCTTCCGTGATCTGGCCGCGCATCAACGCGTGGTGCAACAGGCGATCAATATGCGCGCGGCGTTCATTGGCAAACGCGGTGCGGGCTGCGGCAAGTTGGGATTCGAGGACACTTTTCTCATTGGCAATGGTGGTGGTCGTTTCCGTTGGGCGGGTAAGCGTTTGCAGAGCGGCCAACGCCTGTTCTTCCGTGGCGTCGGCCGACAGAGTGATGCCGCACGGGACGAGCGCAGCGATCAGAGTAGTGAGTTTCATTTCGGGTTCGGGTTGAGGGTTGGTGATGGACGCGGTATTCAACCATTCCACCGGCAGGTTCGGGTGTTCGGTGAGGCCGGCAGAGATAAGCGCGTCCGGACGAAAAACTTTCTGGCCGCCTTCTTCGTTGACGAATTCCGAGGACCAGCGGCCGGAGAAATAGAGTTTCTGTTGCTCCACGAGTTCGGCGGCTTCCGGAAAAAACGAAGGCAGACAATAAAGGCCATCCTCGCGCACCGCGAGATCCACGATGGAACCTTTCGGCGCTTTATCCGGATATTGCGCGCTGACGCCGGGATGATCGGGATGGCCCAGATAAATCGGACAGCCTTTGAAGAAGCGTTTCACCCGGTTAAGCGGGGATTTGAAATGGGCCACCATCAGCTCAGCGGATTGCCGGTCCAGGCGTTGCACGGCCGGAAAGCTTTTCGGCTGACCGGAAACTTGCAGGACGGCTCGACCGGGAAAATCGCCGAAGGGAGCGAGTTGCGCCCAACCATCGTCCCGCACGTCCGCGCCGTTGGCAAAGCAGAGGACGACGGTTTCAGACGCGTTGGCGAAATTCGCGCGCGGAGTTTTGGAGAAAATATTCATAAGCGGGTGCAGAGTTAGTTCACGGGTGGGGCCGGTTTGACTTCGTGAATCGCACCGTTGAGGAGCAATTCACCGGCAGCAGGTTGAGGACGACGATAACGTTCCAGAGCCGAACGCAACGAGATGGGCGCGCCGCTTTGCAACAGGAACGCATCAATTTTCAAATCCTGATCCGTGTTGTCCTCTTGCGGGGCAAGAATCTGGAGGTAGGCGAGTTTCGGGGCCTCGCCGAAATAATATTCCAGGACGTAGCGGCTGACCTGCTTGGCGAGCTTTTCGCTGATGAGCTTGGCATCATCGAGTTCCAGGATGGCGGATTCATCGCCTTGGAGACTGGCGCCGGTGGAATTTTCTCCGCCCATCGTGCCCAGATCACCACCACGCCAGAGAATGGTCATCGCGCGGTCCATGCGTTCGATCAGGGGTGCAAACGGGCCGTCGCCCGCATTCTGGCGGGATTCCACGAGGGAAATATCATTCGTGCGGTTGAGCACGGCGGCGAAATCCGTGGAGAAATTCTTCACGGCTTCGACCAACTCATTCCAGTCCTCGGAATCTTTGGGAGCATCGGTTTTGCCGATGACTGCCGGAGTGGCAAATTTCTCCGAGAAAGCGAGCCAATCACGCAACGGCAGGTGTTTAAATACGTAGCAAACGGAGCAGGCCTCCATAATTCCATCCCCCACCGTCACGAGCCATTCGCCGGGCTTCATGTCGATGCCGTAGAGATTAAACTCGCTTTCGAGGAAACGGAGCTTGCCGGTGATGCCTTCAAACCACCACAGGCTGATTTTGACCAAGCGCAAACTGCGCTCGCCAATG
>JBEHZA010000039.1:0-19289 GCA_048497895.1 Verrucomicrobiota bacterium | reverse complement strand
CGAAGAATTGATCAAATAAACCGTTCGTTCAGATTATTTCAGCAGCAGGCCGAACTGATAATGTCCGGCCTGTTTTATTTTCCAGCGGACAGCGACGATCCCCGGTCGCAGCAAAGTGAAACGATCAAGAGTTCTCGAATGTAATCAAACGCTTGGCGGGCGAATATTGCTGCGACCGAGACGGTCGCTGTCCGGGGAAAAACAAATCGCCACCCCTCAATACGTCTGCAAAACCGTTTTGCATTCGCTTCGCCATAGCCTCATAATGCGCGGAAATATGCGACGTTACTCCCGCGAATTCTTCACCTTGACGATGCTCTTCATGGTGACCGTGTTCGTTTTCTGGCGGGTATTGGAAGCAGACTTTCTCGTTTGGGATGATGATACGAACATCTACAAAAACGCACATATCCAATCACTGGACGGCGCGCATCTTTCGTGGATGTTCGGCGACTTCGCGCATGCCCTCCGTTATAAACCGCTCTCGTGGCTGACCTGGGCAATTATCTATCACTTCAGCGCGCTGGATGCGTTTGGTTATCATCTCGTGAATCTCTTGTTTCACGCAGCCAACGTCATGCTGGCCTTTCTCTTGTTGCGCAAGCTCGCCAGCCTGTGCGTGCCTCAACCAGCCAAAACGGAACTTTCCAATTACACTTTGAGTTGTGCCGCGGCGGGAGCGATGCTGTGGGGCCTGCATCCCATGCGGGTGGAACCCGTCGCGTGGGCCACCGGTCTGCCTTATGAACAGTCGTTATTCTTCATGCTCATTTCGCTGTTGTGCTATTTGTATGCTGAAGCGCCGGGTGAACTCCTTCGAAACTCGCGCAGACTCTATGTCGGTTCCGTGATCGCGTTTCTGTTGGCGCTCGCAACGTATCCGATCGTGTTCGGTTACGGCATCGTGCTGGTCGCATTGGATGTGTTCGTTCTTAAACGTTTTGAACGCGATGGAAAAAATGCCTGGTTTGATGCCGCCGGTCGCCGGGTATGGCTGGAGAAATTGCCTTTCTTTTTTTTCACGGGACTGCTCGTGGCAGCGACAGTGTATGGACGAATCTTTAAGGTTGGGGATTGGCCGGAAGCCATGCCGCTTTCGGAATTTGGCCTGCTGGCCCGGATGATGCAGGCGTTCTATGTCTGGGCCTATTACGTCTGGCGTCCATGGTGGCCAGTGAATCTTTCTCCGATTTACACCACACTCATCTGGAACAAGCCGCTCGATGTGCCGTTTGTCTTGAGTTTACTGGGTGTAGCCGGACTGTCTCTGTTCCTGTTCATCCGCCGTAAACGTTATCCGCTGTTGCTCGCCATCTGGCTGTGCCATCTCGGCTTGCTCGTGCCGATGCTTGGGCTCACCGAACGTCCGCATTACACGCATGATCGTTACAGCATTATCGTGAGCTTGTGCTGGGCAGTGACGATCACGATTGGCTTATTAAAATGGAAGATGGACACGTTCGCGCGCCAGGCGGCTTTGGTCGTCGTTACGGGTCTGATCGGAGTGCTCGGATTTATGAGCTTCAACCAGACGCATATCTGGCGGGATAATATTGTGTTTTTTCAGGACATGATTTCCAAGCTCGGGAATAACGAATATCGCACTATCGCCTCGCTGCAATTGGGCAATTCCTATCTGGCGGTTGGTGATGCCGAGAAAGCCATCGACGCCTATAAAGCGGCGTTGGGCATGGACCCGAAATTTGTGAAGGCGCACTACAATCTCGCCAACACTTTCGTCACGCTGGGCCGTTTCAATGAAGCGATAGCCGAATACGAAACCACGCTGAAGCTCGACCCGAAACATCTGGGCGCGTTGAATAATTACAGTCTCGCACTCATCCAACAAAACCGTTTTGCGGAAGCCATTCCCCAACTGCAAGAGGCATTAAAACTCGACGCCAATAATTCCGACACGCATCTGAATCTCGGCACGGCACTGGCCAAAACCGGCAAACTCAATGAAGCCGCGTCTGAATTATCACGCGCCTTGCAACTGGACGCCGGTAACGCTGAAGCGCATCAGCAACTCGGTGAACTCCTGATGAAACAAGGGAAAACAGACGAAGCACGCGGACATCTGCAAGAAGCAGCCCGCTTGCAAGCAGGCAAACCGAAAAACGGCTCGTGAGCTAATGCGCGTTAGGCGTCAGCCCCACGAGACAGCGTCCACCAAATACCTTCGGCCAGCGGGAAAGCGTCTGATCAAGACGGGCCAGTGAATCCTGACAGGAAGCGGGATAGACACTCGGCTTGCTGTAGCCACCGGAGAGCAAATAACTGAAGCAGGCAAAGGCTTCGGCGTGAAACACCGTCCAGTCACCCGGCCAATTCGCCAGTTCCTTTTTGAAAAAGAGCCGCGTGGCGTTGCCTTGAGAGGCATAATAATCGCGCGGCAGCGGAAGTGAATCGCGCAAATCCAGCGGTGTGCCGAAGCCGACCGGCTCATGATGCAACAGTCCGTACACCGGCCAACTGCTCAGGCTGATATATGGTTCAAACAGGATGACGCGGCCACGCGGTGTTAACACGCGGCGGGCTTCCTTGAGAAACGCATTAGGCGCGCGCAAATGATGAAACACATCGAACAAGACGAGATGCGATAAAGTGCCGTCCTGGAAGGGTAAATCGTAACCATCACACACGAGGTCGAGCCAGGGATTGGGAAAGAGATCGGTGCAAATTGCCTGCGGGAGATGCGTCCTCAGATTGCCAATGCCGGAGCCGATTTCCACGACCCGCCCCGGAATGCTTTGATCCACCAGTTGCAGAATGCGTCCGTAAAATTGCGTGTAAATTTTTCGCAGCAGCGGCTTCGCTTCCCACGCGCGGAGGTTGCTTTGAATCTCCTCCTGGTGCTGGACGAGCGGAGTGCTCATGCGAAGAACTTCAACCGGCGCGCGGCGAAAATCACCATACGCAACAACAACCAGCCATG
Source organism: Verrucomicrobiota bacterium (assembly GCA_048497895.1). GTDB lineage: Bacteria > Verrucomicrobiota > Verrucomicrobiia > Limisphaerales > JBEHZA01 > JBEHZA01. Next base: position 16,351 of record JBEHZA010000039.1, on the reverse strand, counting down.
CCGCCAACGCTGGATATTGGTCTCTCCGTAAGTGCGGGCGCGGTAGCGAATCGGCAAATCCATGATCCGCAAATTCAATTTCGCCGCGCCGAACAACAAATCGAAATCGCCAAAGGGATCAAAATCACCGAAGTAAACGCGGTTTTTCGCGATCAAATCGTAATCTTTCCGGAACAGGACCTTGGTGCCGCACAACGTATCCTTAATCGATTGGCCGAGCAGCCAACTGAAGGTAATGCCGAAAAGTTTATTGGCGATCATGTTCAGAAATTGCATCGCCTCTTCTTCCATCGGATAAACCAGCCGCACGCCGTTCACAAAATCCGCTGTGCCACTGCGCGCCGCTTCGTAAAACTTAGGCAAATCCTCCGGCGGCATCGTCAAATCGGCATCAAGGATGAACAGCAAATCGCCCGTGGCCGCAGCAAACGCTTCCCGAACTGCACCGCCTTTGCCTTTGCTCTGTTGTTTGAGCACTTTGATATTACGGTCAGGATATTTGGCGACGACCCGTTGGATTTCATCCCACGTGTTGTCTTTGGAGTGGCCTTCGATGAAAATGATCTCGGTGCCCAGGCCCATTTCCGGAGTGCGTTGAACAGCGGCTTCGATATTGCCTGCTTCGTTGCGTGCGGGAATGACGACCGAGCAACTATAGTGCTTTTCCTTCGGCACGGCAGGAATCGGGCGCGCCACCACAAAAACCGTTAAGCAAAACGGCCGCATGAAGGGAGCGAGGCAGCGATTGAATAACGGTTCCAACAACGGCGTGTTGACGGGCCAGAGAATGCGCGTGTCGTATTTGACCATTTCCCAACCCGCCAAATGCAGCAGGTTTTTCATGTCGCCGAACGAGAGCCAGTTTTGCAACTGGGTCGGAGCTTTGGCGTTCATCCCTTCCGCACTTTTCAAGATGGGCCGCCAGAGGTTGTTGAAGAAATTAATCACCAGCCGCGTGCGCGGATGTGAAACCGCCTGGAGCTTCTCCAGCACCGCCTGCACGTCCGGCAAATCGTTCACCAGATCCGAGAGGATAATGTAATCGAACTTTTCCGTAGCCGAAAACCCGGCGGCATCCGCCACCTGAAACTCCAATCCGGGATGACGCTGACGGGCCAGCTCGACCGTGGCCGGACTGAAATCCACTCCCACGCCGCGGGATGGTTTGACGGCGGCGAGCAGGTCACCGATGCCGCAACCGATTTCCAGCACGCTCACATCCGGCGGGACGAGGAATTGGAAGTAATTCTTGAGGAGTTGATGATAATACCGGGAGCTTTCTCCGGGACGAAGTGGAGCCCGCTGATCATAAAACGCTCGACGGTCAATCATGTTCCCGAAGCTGTTAACGTAATTAAGCCGTTCTGGCGACTGCAAAATCGAGCTAAAAGCAGTTGGGATGAATTCGCACACGGCCCAAACAATTTCAATCGGTCCGGAGCGCGGCTGTGGCGAAGCCCAGCCGCAGCAACATGAGATGGGCAAATGATCCAGAAATAAATCAAACGCATTATTTTCGGATATTGCTGCGGCTGGTGCAGACACACAGCCGCGTTCCGTTCGTGCCAGAATATTCCCGTTAATTGTACTAAGCTTTTTCCTTGGGTTCCGCGGTGAATCTGACACATTAAAGGGGCATGCTGTTGCCCTGGCTCAAGGTTTTGAAATCCGGCACAGGCAAAGACTTTGAAACCTGGTTTACACTCAAACGATTCGCCGCTCTGCTGGGAGTATTGATCCTGGCGGCGTTTCCGCAGGTGGTGCTGGGCAGCCATACGTTTTATTACCGCGATTTTGGCGCGTTCGGCTATCCCCTCGCGCAATTTCATCGGGATTGCTTTTGGCGGGGTGAATGGCCGCTCTGGAATCCGCTGAACAATTGCGGGATTCCCATGCTGGCGCAGTGGAATACCCTGACACTTTATCCCCTGTCCCTGTTCTATCTGCTGCTGCCGTTGCCATGGTCGCTCGGGTATTTTTGTCTGGGGCATCTCTTTCTGGCGGGTCTGGCGATGTATTTATTGGCGCATCGTTGGACCAACAACCGGTTGGCCGCGAGCGTGGCAGGCATCGTCTTCGCTTTAAATGGATTCACACTCCATGCAGTGATGTGGCCGAATAATATTGCGGCGTGGGCGTGGTTGCCGCTGGTGGTGCTTTGGACTGAACGGGCGTGGCGTGAAGGCGGGCGGCACATTTTTATCGCGGCCTTGATTGGGGCAATGCAAATGCTGAGTGGCGCGCCGGAGATCATTCTTTTGACGTGGGGATTTACAGCAGCGTTGATGGTGGGGAGTTTGGTGTTTGGAGGAGAGAAAAGAGCAGTCCCTCTCAGCAATGGAACACCTGCCAACTCAAGACCCAAAATGCGAGTGTGGCTGTTGCGTGCGGCGAGTGTGATTGTGCTAATCACGGGTTTGTCAGCGGTGCAACTGCTGCCGTTTGCGGAATTGTTGAAGCACTCACATCGGGATTCACATTACGCGAGCAGTGTGTGGGCAATGCCGTCGTGGGGTTGGGCCAATTTACTCGTGCCTTTGTTTCACATGACGCCTGCCAATGTCGGCGTGTTTACGCAAGTGGAGCAACAATGGGTTTCTTCTTATTATATTGGGATTGGTACGTTGCTGCTGGCGATTAGCGCAGCCATAAGCGGACGGCGGCGGGTTTGGCCGTGAGGACCGTCTGCAGGATGAGCCACGGCTGGAAATCGGATCTTGTTGAGCCAGTCATGGGCGTCGCCGTCATCGGCAATCTGGAACAGGCGGCGGGTTTGGCTGCTGGGAGCGGCGGCTCTGATTGGGTTGCTGATGGCTCTCGGAGACCATGGTTTTCTCTATTCTGGGGTGCGCAACGTTTTCCCGGCACTGGGCTTCGTGCGGTTCCCGATTAAATTCGTCATGCTGGCGCTGTTCACGCTGCCCTTGCTGGCCGCCTATGCGATGCTCTCACTGGAACAAACATCTTTGGAGATTGTCCGACGGATTGAGAAACGGATGCTGACCATCGGCGGCATTCTGTGCCTGTTCATTGTGCTCATCATCGGCGCAGCCCATGCGCAGCCGCAGGCACAGGAAGACTGGACCAAGTCATTGGTGAACGGTGTTGGCCGGATACTGGTGCTGGGATTGACGCTCATTTTACTGCTGCAATTGCGATCGACCGCGGAAACGAAATCCGGTTTCAAGCTGAGATTCCTGCTGGTGATTTTATTTGGCCTGGACGCGCTCACGCATGCACCACGACAAAACCCGCTGGTGGTCACGTTGGCTTTTGAGTCGAAGGTAGCGCCGATTAACCTGAGTCCGAAAACAGGCGAGTCGCGCGCATTGCTCAGCCGCCACGTGCAGAGCTTTCTCGATCAGGCGAGTAATACGAACGCACTGAACAATTGCATCGGCAACCGGCGCGCGATGTTTGCGGACTACAATTTGATTGATGGCCGGGCCAAAGTGAACGGCTTTTATTCGCTATACCTGCATGAGCAAGCGGAAATCATGTCGTTGTTCTATCAATCGACGAATGCTTTTCCGGAGCGGTTGGCCGATTTTGTGGGAGCAACGCAGATCACTTCGGATGATACGTTGTTTCAATGGAATGCACGTCCGACGGCGTTACCGCTGGCTACAATTGGACAATTGCCCGTCCTGATGAACGCAACGAACACCTTGCGGGTAATCGATAGCTCCGGCTTTGAGCCAGCGCAACAGGTGTTGTTGCCATTGGAAGCCAAGTCGCAGGTGCCGACGGAAGCGGAACCGGGTGCGACGGTTCGAGTCACCTCGTTTCACCATCAAGTGATCGAACTGGAAACGAGCGCAAAAGCTCCGGCCATGCTGGTACTGGCGCAGTGTGATTACCCCTGCTGGCGGGCATATGTGAATGGCGTACCCACGGATATCTGGAAGGCAAATTACGCCTTTCAAGCCGTGCAGGTGCCGGCGGGCAAAAGCCAGGTGCGCATGGTTTACGAGGATCACAACTTTATTCTTGGCGCGATGATTTCCGGCCTCACACTGCTGACGTGTCTCGTGGGCTGGTTCCTTTGGCGTTCAAATGCGCCCGTGATGAAACTTGCGAAAACGAGCTAGTAACGCGCCGTGAATCTCAAACCCACAACCGAATCTGTCAGTGCGACGACTGAATCGAGTTCGTCGATGGACTCCTGGTTCACACCTTGGCGCTTTGTGGGGTTGCTCACGGCGTTGCTGTTCCTGTTTCACCCGTGGGTGTTTCTGAGCACCGAGACGTTTTTCTACCGGGATTATGGGGTGTTGGGATACCCGTTTATCCAATATCATCATGAGAGTTTTTGGCGCGGCGAAATCCCTTTTTGGAATCCGTTAAGTAATTGTGGCACGCCGTTCCTCGCACAGTGGGGCACGATGACGCTCTATCCGTTCGCCGCGTTCTATCTAATTTTCCCGTTGCCGTGGTCATTGGGGATCTTTTGCTTTCTGCATCTGATTCTGGCAGGGCTGGGAATGTATTTCCTCGCGCGCCGTTGGACGGGAAATAATTTTGCCGCCAGCGTGGCAGGGATGGCATTCGTGGCAAATGGGCTCACCCTTTCGAGTCTGCTATGGCCTAATTATACAGTGGCCCTGGGCTGGATGCCGTGGGTAGTGCTGCTGACAGAACGGGCGTGGCGCGAAGGTAGGCGAACGATCCTCCTGGCGGTTACCGTCGGCGCATTACAGATGTTGTCTGGTGTGCCGGAAATCACGTTGCTGACATGGTTTCTACTCGGCTGCATGTTGCTGGGACAACTGGGCGCGCGCCAGGTTAAGCCCATGACTTCGTTGATGCGTTGCGCGGCGATCATTATTTGCGTGGCTGGTTTATGCGCGGTTCAATTGCTGCCGTTCTTTGAATTGCTGCAACATTCGCAACGCGATGCCGGATTTGGAACGCAGAAATGGGCGATGCCAGCGTGGGGTTGGGCTAATTTAGTGGTGCCGCTGTTTCATTATTTCACCACGCCGGAAGGGACAATGTTCCAAATGGGACAAGCATTTGTTGCTTCGTATTATCCGGGATTGGGTGCGCTGGCTTTAGCGGGATTAGCGGTGATTTTCGTGCCGCGAAAACTTGTACGATTGCTGGCAGCACTGACGCTCTTCAGCCTCGTGCTCTCGCTCGGCAATCATGGTTTCCTCTACACCTGGGTGCGGCAATTGATTCCAGTGTTGGGCCTGGGGCGTTATCCCATCAAGTTTGCCTATCTCGCTATGTTTACACTGCCCTTGCTGGCGGCGTTCGCCATTCAACGGCTGGACCAGCTGAAAGCGGAACAGCGTGCAGCAGAAAGCACTCGTCTACTCTACGTTGGTCTCGGTTTTGCAGTGGTGATCGCGGCACTGCTCACGGTGGCCAAAGCCCAGCCGATGCCCTATGACCGTTGGGAAGTCACATTGTGGAACAGTGTGTGGCGAGGCGTTTTTCTGGGAGCGACGCTTTGGTTGTTAAGCGGTCCCGTGTGGAGTTTGCGCGCGCAAGTTTCGTGGCTGGCTGGAGCAGGCGTCGTGTTGCTACTAGGGCTGGATGTGCTGACGCATATGCCGAAGCAAAATCCGATGGGACCAGCAAACCTCCTGACGGCAGGCGCGGTGCGGGAATATCTCGGTCTGAAACCAGCGCCGAAAGCTGGCGAATCACGGGTGATGATTTCGCGTGCCGGTGAAGAGATGCTATTGGAATTGGGCGATGCGGACATTACGAAGCCATTCATGATCCGGCGGCTGGGACAGTGGTCGAACCTGAATCTACTGGATGCAATGCCGAAGGTGAACGGCTCGTCCACACTGCAAATCCGCGAACAAAGTGAAGTGCAAAACCTGTTGTATCAAACCAACCAAACGGAGTTGCCGCACCTGCTGGATTTTCTGGCCGTCTCCCATGAAGCATTTCCCGGCAGCCCGATTCAGTGGACGAATCGCCCATCCTGGCAACCGTTAATCACGTTTGGCGCGAAGCCGGTATTTGCGGAAGCGTCGGAAACCTTGAAGGGGTTAGCCGATCCGGGCTTCGCTCCGCAGGAATTCGTTTATCTTCCGGTTGAAGCGAGAACGCAAATTGCGGCGACGAATCACGCGGACGGAAAAATTATTGCCCAACATTTCACCGCGAACCGGGTAGAGGTCGAAACAGAAAATAAAGCAGCCGGTTTACTGGTGATTGCTCAATCGTATTATCCGGCATGGCACGCGTATATCGATGGGCAACCGACGGCGCTATGGCGGGCAAACCATGCGTTTCAAGCATTGGAGATTCCGAGTGGACACCATCAAATCGTTTTGAAATATGAAGACCAAGCGTTTCGGCTTGGCGTAATCCTTTCAGCCTGTACGCTGGCGGGACTAATCGTGGCTGGACGGAAAATGAAATGAAGATACAGGACTCATTCCGGGACTTATTCTCCCTGCCCAACGAAGGATCGAAGCTGGACAACTGGTTCCAGCCGGGCCGCTTTGGTCTGATTCTGGGCCTGATTTTCTTCATTACTTTCCCCGGAGTGCTGCTCGGAACACAAACGTTCGTCATTCGGGATTATGGTTTTTTCGGTTACCCGCTGGCCCACTATTTCCGCGAATGCTTTTGGCGCGGTGAAATTCCGTTGCTGAATCCGTTGAGCAGTTGCGGCCTGCCTTTCATGGCGCAATGGAATACATTGGTGTTCTATCCGGGGTCGCTGTTTTACCTGATCTTTCCATTGTCGTGGGCGCTGGGAGTTTTTTGCATCGGCCATCTGTTTCTCGGCGGCATGGGGATGTATTTTCTGGCGCACCGGTGGACCGGCAGCCGGTTCGCGGCCTGTGTGGCCGGGCTGGTATTTGCGTTTAACGGGTTGAGTTTGAATTGCCTGATGTGGCCGAATAACAGCGCGGCGCTGGGCTGGATGCCGTGGATACTGCTGACGTCGGAAACCGGCTGGCTGGAAGGCCGGCGCAAATTGCTGATCGCCATTTTTTGCGGCGCGATGGGAATGCTCACCGGCGCACCGGAAGTGATTTTGTTAACGTGGCTGCTAACGGCAGGTTTATGGCTGGGAAAATTCTGGCGGGGAGATCATTCGCGCGGACTGGTATTCCGCCGCTTCATTATTCAAGTGGTGGTCGTCGGTGCGCTGGCGTTTATTCAGTTGCTGCCGTTTCTACAACTGCTTTCCCTTTCTCAGCGGGACCGGAGTTTCTCAGCTTCGAGCTGGCCGATGCCGCAGACGGGCTGGTTCAATTTTCTGATTCCCATGCTGGGCACCAAGCCCACGGCTCAAAACGTTTATTTTCAGTTAGGGCAATACTGGACCAATTCGTATTACGTAGGCGTGGGCATTTTCATGCTGGCCCTGCTGGGTGTCTGGAGACAACGCAGCCAGCGGGCTCTGTTTCTGGGAATCGCCACCGGCTTGAGCCTGATCATGGCTCTGGGTGACGACGGTTATTTGTTCAAGTTCGTGCGCCAGATTTTTCCGGCGATGGGCTTTTTTCGCTATCCCATCAAACTGGTGGTAGCGGCGGTATTTTGTCTGCCGCTGCTGGCCGCGTTCACCGTGGCGAAATACCATCAGTTGCCCCGGGAAAGGATGGCCCGGGATTGGCGGGCCATCTGGGGCGTGGGCGTGGTGGGTTTAATTCTCATGGCGGTGGTATTGTGGCTGAGCCCAAAGCATCCCACGGAAGTGCACGTGGATGAAAACACCCTGGAGAACACGCTAACCCGCATGGTGTTTTTAGCGATCACGCTGGCGAGCCTGTTTGCCTGCTGGCGGGCAAAGGAATTGAAATTGCGTTGGGCTCTGGGGCTCTTTCTGTTGCTGATGATCTGGCTGGATATCTATACGCATGTGCCGCCGCAAAACCCCACGGTGGACCCTTCGGTTTATGAAGGCAATGTGATCCGCACCAGGCTCGATTTGAAGCCGCAGCCAGAGGTGGGAAAATCGCGGGTCATGGTCAGCGTAACGGCAGACGAAAAAATGTATCGAACCACGATTACCGAACCGGATGCCAATTTCCTGAGCAACCGGGTGGCGCTCTGGAGCAATTGCAATTTGTTGGATGATATTCCGAAGATTAACGGTTTCTTCTCTCTGTTTCCACGCGAACAGGATGATGTATTCACCATTCTGTATGGGCGGCTGGATGCGAATTATCCCCGAATTGAGGATTTCATGGGTGTCTCGCACGAACTTCACCTCAATCTCGATACGCAGGATGGCGACAAGGTGTTTGACTGGCAGGTGCGCCCGACCGCGATGCCGTTGATCACGGCCGGACAACGCCCGGTGTTTGCGGATCGCGCAGAAACCTTGCGCGGTCTGATGAGCACAAATTTTCAACCGCAAACCACAGTCTATCTGCCAGCAGCAGCGGCAAACCAGGTCACTGTAAGTGTGCAAACAAAGGCCCAGGTAATCTCACAGAAATGGTCCGCGCACCGGATCGAAGCAGAAGTGGAATGCGCAGAGCCGAGTCTGATCGTGCTTTCCCAAACCTGGTATCCGGCATGGAAAGCCACACTGGATGGGCAACCGGTCCCGATCTACCGCGCGAACCACGCGTTCCAAGCGATTCAATCGCCCGCCGGTCATCATGTCCTGAAGCTGGTGTATGAAGATCGGGCATTCTATTTAGGAGCTTTAATTTCAGGTGTGGCTTTGCTGGGCTGCATTGCGGGCTGGCGGCGGTGGCAGTAAAAAAACTGCGCGATCACCATCCCAGCAGATGCGTGCGGGATGAAAAACCAAGAGGTCTGCGGTGTAGCGCATATTAACATGAGCATGGGGGTACAACGTCGATGGTTACTGACGATTTCGGCCGGAATTATCCTGCTGTTAGTAGCACTGTTTTTAACGGCGCCAGGAAATCCCGTGGCGTTGATCCGGGTGGTGGATGCAGCCGGTAAACCAATCGCAGGAGCGGTCCTTAAAGCCGATGGGATGCGCACCAAGGAGGGACCTTATGTCAGCGGACATTACGGCTGGCCCAGTGGCGCAAAAGGCGTTCCGAACCAACCGGTAACGACCGACAGTCATGGCCAGGCATTGATACCTTATCCCAAGTACGTGTTTGAACGGATCGAGACCGGGGAACTCAGTTTTTCCGTGAATCATCCGGAATTTGTGCCGGATCGTCCCTTTCGCAAAGTAACGACGGCACCGCCCGAAGGAGCGCCGTGGAAAATGTGGATTGATTACCTTAAGACCCGGATAGCGCATAAAGAAATCCTGGCTCAAACCGAGCCGGTCGTGCTTCAGAAAGGCGCGTGCCTCATCGTGTCCGTTCAACCCGATTCGGTGGTTTCGTCAGAATTTCCGCTGCTGGCGCAAGTCTCTAATGATTGGCTGGAAGATCCGCATCTTTGGGAGCATCCCGCTTCAGGAACAGTGGCTTCACATCGGCTGGCGGCAGGTCTCCAGGCAGTGCGTGCGGTGCAAATGGATGCCAGGGGGAAGGTGTGGTTCGGCGATACGACCCACGTCACCCTCACGGCGGGGCAAACAAATAAACTAACGGTCCGGTTACAACAGGGAATAACGGTTCGCGGGCAATTGGATTCCACTCTGTCCCGGCCCGTTAAAAATGGCCGTGTCATCGCTCAAGTCTGGCCGCCCGGTTATCCGGCGAAAGATTCACCACCGGCCTGGCATGCGTGGGCGAGAGTGAGTGAGGATGGACGGTTTGAACTCCCTTCCCTGCCCGTGGGCGATTTGGAAATTGTCGCTTTGTGCAACGGCTATGTAAGCACCAACGGCCCCGGCCAATTCAAGATGCGCTACCCTCAGAAACATATGATCGGAACGAATGATCTGGATATTATCATCGGCATGGAACCAACGGCCCGGCTGGAAGTGCAGGTGAGCGATGATCAAGGCCACCCGTTGAAAGGAGCACGCGTCTCCACCTGGCCCAATGTCCGTTACGGGGAATGGTTTGCCAATGTGCTGGGCAGCGACTGTTATAACATTGCGGACAGGCTCTTTCCGAACCCCAAGAAAAAGGCGGATGAATGGAAACAATCCGTCGCGGATTTTTCCGGAACGAGCGACAGTTCCGGTCTGGCGGTAGTGCCCAATGTACCGGCTGAAGTTACGGACTTTGACGTGGAACATCCGGAATTTGTGCTGCCCGCAGTAGAAACCTCGTGGGGCGATAAACGACGCACAACAACCATCGCGCTAAAGGCCGGGCAAACCAATTATATTCCGGTACGACTGGAACCACGCGGTCAAAAACCGATCAAACATTTTTGAGGCAGCGGGATCACCAGCCGGAGAAACCGTTCTTGCCAGCAAGCGCAGGGCTGATAGGCTCAATTTAAGGATCGGCGCATGCGCATTGCCATACTTATTCTGACATTCCTCCCGTTTCTCTATTACGGGGTCAAAGACAATTCCTTCCACTTTCGAGGCCGGAAAGTAAGCCGAACGGAACATCTGCTGCACGGCGGCATTGGCATGACGCAGGCGATTATGTTTCTTCAGGCGCTGCGCGGAGATTTCGTTTTAATGTTTTGCGCGTTAGGTTTGTTCATTATTGCCGGAGGCATTGACGAATATATTTTCCATCGCGAATTACCAGGCGAGGAATCGGATTTGCACGCCAAACAACATTTGGCGCTATTGATTTTTGTGGTCGTTGCCGTTGGCACAACGCACCTGGAAAAACATCAGTGGAGACTCTCGCTTCCCCCTACAGCGCAGCAAATGAATCCTATTGAAATCCGGCATTCATGACGTTGATCCAGCCATTTTATCTGGTATCGGTGACCGTGGGAGTAGTGATTGCTTTGGCTTTTCCCGTCACGAAACATATTCGTGAACGGAAGCGGCGGCGGGAATATTACATTCTACAGGCAATCACGATTGTTGGAGCGGTGTTGGGAGCAAAGTTATCGGTGTTGATCGGCGATTACAACTGGCCATGGAAAAGCATGGAGGATTGGAGTCTGATTCTGTATTCCGGACGCTCCATTACCGGAGCGTTGATCGGTGGCTTTCTGGCAGCCGAGGCGGCGAAACCATGGCTGGGATATACAATGCCGCCGAATGACCGGTTTGCAGCCGTGCTTCCTTTTTCGATTGCGATTGGGCGCATCGGTTGCCTGCTGACCGGATGTTGCCGGGGAGCGCCGTGGGATGGCTATTGGGCGATTCATTATGCTGATGGAATCCCCAGACATCCTGCACAGGTTTATGAACTCATATTTCACGTGTCGATCGGATTGACCTTTATCTGGATGGTAAAACGAGGCCTGTTGTTTGGGCGATTATTCTCCCTCTATCTGGTGCTCTATGGGGGGTTCCGTTTTCTGACAGAGCCGCTGCGGGAAACACCCAAAACATTGCACGGATTTTCCGGCTACCAATGGCTTTCACTACTGATGATTGGATTGGGGGGAGCGTTTTTAATTATCCGCTCCCGCAACCTGCCGGCGGAATGGGAGAAGTATCGGCCCGCGCTGAAACTGGACGTGCCGCAGACGGAAACGGCCAGCACTTAAACTGATATGAATGAAGAGGCAGAGAAACAGGACAAAAAAAAGGGCGGTTGTTGGGCGACGTTTGTCAATGCCGTGGTCGTTCTGGTGGTCGTCATTATCGTTCTGTTCGGATTGCTCCTGGGAGCCTGCTTTCTGACCGCCTTGCGTTAATCTCATGCACATCATCAACGGGATCAAACAACAGTTTCACCGGGATATGGTAGCCGATCCCGTAGTGCATGCCTGGGTGTTAAATCTTTATCTGGGTGGTGAACGGTACCCGCAACGGGTGTGCGATTACTTTCAGAGCGATTTCGCACCAACACCGGAATTGGCCCGTGATTTGCAACGGCACGCTGCCGATGAAGACAAGCATGTCCGGATGTTTGGCCGGGCGATTGACTCATTGGAACAGCCGGTGGTGGAACTGGAAATGGGCGATATTTTCAACGAGGTGATCCGTTCGTTTATGCCGGGGACTTTTCATATTACCGAGGCAGATTCCAAGGACACGTGCAGAAGAAAATTGGCGAATTTTCTGGCGCACGCACATTTTCTGGAAAAGCGGGTGTCCCGTTCGTTCGAATACCATCTGGACGCCTGCGACCGGGCGGGCAAACCGCACATCGTGAGCCTGGTGGAAGTGGTCAAACGGGACGAGGACCGGCATGTGCAATACACGCGCGAAGCGGTTTACGATTTGTTGCAACGCAAGGAAGCCAACGAAGTGATGGACACGCACCGGCGGGTGGAGAGCAAGGCCAATTTGATTTTTTCACAGAAACAGGTGCGGACATTCCTGCGGCAGTTTTCAACGCAAATACCGAGACAACGACGGATGCTTTACGGGGTGTGCGCCCTGCTCATGGAAGGAGCGGGAAATTATGTCTGAAGCAATTTCAAACAACACACTCGCAGAGCAACTGGAAACAATCCGGACCGCGTTGCACAAGCTCGACGCCGGACAGGCGGTGAAGTTTTTCCAACTGGAGGAACATGACCGCTTGTGGAAAAGCACGATCAGCCTGTGCCCACAGTGTTTGCGGCACATTCCTGCGCTCGTATTCGGTCTCCGAAAAAAAGTTTATCTGCGCAAGGTCTGTTCAGAGCACGGCTACACCACCGCTCTGATAGAAAGTGATGAGAGTTTTTATCACCTTTCCAACAAAGATCAGTGGGGACGAAAGTATGTCGCTTCACAAGAACTGGCCTTTCCGTTGTTCAAAGGGCAGACGGGTGGATGTGGCAGCAGTTGCGGCATCAAAACCAACAGCGAAAACAGGGATTACACGGATCAGGTCGAAAATAAGTCGTGCACCATTCTCGTGGAGGTCACCAATGCGTGCAACCTGGCTTGCGCAGTGTGTTATAGCGATGCCAAAGGAAATCGCAAATTGCCCCTGGCAGATTTCAAAACGTATTTGCAACGGTTGATCGATCAAAAAGGGCATTTGGATTCCGTGCAGTTAACCGGCGGCGAAGCTGTGCTGCATCCGGAGTTCTGGGACATGGTGGCATTTCTGCACGATTCGCCGGGGGTAAAAAAGATTTATTTGCCAACGAACGGCATTGAATTTGCGAAGCCCGAAGTGGCAGCGCGACTAACACCCTACGCGCAGAAAGTGATGGTGTTATTACAATTTGACGGTGCGGGAACGGCGAGTAATCAGGCTCTGCGCAATGCGAACACCGTGCGTTTGCGCGAAGCGACGATGACCAATCTGGAACAGTTGAAAATCCACATGCAGCTCACGATGACCATCACCTTGGGAGTGAATGATCAGGAGATTGGCTGGGTAATCGCAACCGGCATGAAGCATGAACATATCAAGGTCATCGCCTTGCAACCGGTGACCTATTCAGGACGATATGACCTGGCGCAGGAAGCGATGCAACGGCTGACGCTATCGGATGTGGTGAAGGGAGTGGCGGCGCAAATTCAGGGCTATGCAAGCGAGCGGGATTTTTCACCGATCCCATGCAGTCATCCGAATTGCGGTTGGATCACGCTGTTCGCCCGCAGGTTCGGAATGAAAGTGAATATTTCGCGGCACATCGATTTGAACAAAGCCATGAACCAGGTGGCCAACCGGACCTTGCTGAGCACTGGTGAATTGCGGGCCGTAATTGGTTCAGAACAAGCGCCGACGCTAAAACGAGCGGGAGAATGGATTGGCAAACGGCTGGTGCGATCCACGGATATTTTTGCCATCGCCATCAAGCCATTCATGGATAAATACAATTACGACCAGGACCGGATTTCCGCGTGCTGCCATCATTTGCTGGATACGGCAGGACGGCCGATTTCATTTTGTGAGTACAACGCCCGATTGCGAGCCGGGGATTCATGGAGTCATTTTCCTGAATTGAACCGCAAGGCCCCATGAACTGGAATGAATGGCTGGCGGACGCGGTATCCGTCGTGCATGCGTGCTTCTCCATGTTCGTAGTTTTCGGAGTGGTTTTGATTCTCACAGGCCGGGTGTTGCGCTGGCGGTGGACAGATAATAAGACCTTTCGGGTGACTCATTTAATCGCGATTTCGGCCGTGTTTTTACGGGTGATCGTCGGGATGCCCTGTCCATGCAGCCGGTGGGAGGATTCTTTGCGCACCGGGCCCGATGGAAAACCAATAACGTTAAATACAACTCAACAGATTATTCGAAAGCTGGCGTTTCGTGGAGCCCGCGAAAACCGTTTTCAAGGAAGTTTGTTTACGCTGGTGGGAGTAACCGTGCTGTCCTACTGGGAATGGAATCGCCGTCGTCGATCAGAATTCCAATCCATAACAACCCAATCGGCGAGCGTGAAATGACGAAGACCGAAAGCAATCCAAAGCCGGAATTTCGAGCAGATGGTCTTACGGCAGATTGTGCTTCTGCTTCATTTCCTGGATTTGTTTCTCAATTTGATCGGGGATCGGGGAAACTTTTTTGAGTAATTGCAGATACCCCACGCACTTGTCCCAATTCTGCGCTTTTTCCTCCAGGCTCACGAGTTGAGCGACGATCTGTTCGTAGCCGATGGTGTCCGGCTTTTCTTTTTTGCCTTCGCGCAAAATCCATTTCTTCAATGCGAGCTCCAGAACATTCCGGGCGCGGATCGGATCTTTGAAGCTCTCGTTGTAAGTGCGGCCGAGTTCAAACAGGATTTCGTAACTGTCCGGATTGGCGCGCAGACCTTCGCGCAGGAATTGCTCCGCTTCCTGGGCTTTATTCAAATGCGAGCGCAACCAGTAGGATGCCACGGTATAAGTCTCCACGCGATGCGGATCTAAATCAGCCGAGAGGCGCAGCCACGGCAAAATTTCACGCTCGTTGCCGCCAGCTCCGAGATGCGTGTGGTGCGCGTTATAAAAATTACGACTGAACCGGTCGATCCAGTCTTTGGGCGGCCCGAGAAAATCGCCTTCTTCGTGGTCGTCGTGATCTTTGCGTTCTTCCTTCGCTTCACCGGGGTGGTGATCATGTTCATCGTGATCGTCATGTTCTTCGAGCATGTGCGATTTTTCCTCGATCTTTTTTTCATCAAAAATCGTGGGGTAATAGCCGCTGTGGAAATAGACGTCCGCTTTGACAAAGAATTGATTGGCGAACATGCGCCGGCTGTCCCCAAGGGCGACGCTCAGAGGATCATCCGATTGCGAGCGGCTGCCGTCCCAGGCGAGATAACGCGGCTCCAGCCAGGTCGCGAAACTGAAGCACACGACCGTCAGCAAAGACAAAATATACGCGGGCGAAGGCATTATCGATTCAACGGCATCCGCTTAAAGGCCGCGCAAGCGCCGGTCAGAAACAGGGCGGAATAAAACAAGGCGTAGGGTGTGGCCAGTGCCCAAAAGCCCCAATTAATCAGGTGCTGATCGTGAACAATCAAATCCCGCACATCAAAAATCTCCAGATGCGGAATAAGATAATAAATCGTGTAGAGAAGGGTGCTGCTGGGTTCGGCCAGGCCGACGGCGACTTTGTTCAAGTGCCGGCCCAGGAATAAAATTCCCAGGGTAACCACGAAGCAAATGGTGGAATTCGACGACGGCGCGGCGAATACGATAGAGCCCAGCATCGCCATCGCCACTACCACCGCGAGCATCATCCAGTGCAGCCACAGGGCTTGGAAATAATTCAAAACCGGCCAGAGGTGTTCCCGTGTGCCGCAGATCACGCCAAACAACAGGTAAAACACCAGCAACGACAATCCACACGCCAGCCAGCAACCCAGAAACTTCCCCAGCACGACTTCCGATTTGCTGACCGGTTTGGCCAGCAGCGGGAAGATGGTCCGGTTCTCACGTTCCACCGGAATTTGCCGCGCCGCCGTGGTAATCGCGAGCACCAGTGAAGAAATCCAGATGAGCAGGAGGCAGGCTTCTTTCAGGAACCGGACAATTTTATCGTCGTTGAAAAAATTGATCGAGCCCATCATGAGCGTGATCAGCCCGGTCAAAATAAACAGGACGTAAAAATCCTTCCGTCGATACATCTCTTTGATGACGACGCCGGAGAGCGCGAGAATATTGTTCATAGCGCAGATTGGTAGCCGACGACTTTGAGAAAGACCTGCTCCAGGTTGCCCTGGTACTTTTGCGTGAGCGCGTGCACGGTGCCGGATTCCTTTACCTGCCCCTGGTTCAGAATAGCCACGCGATCGCAAACCGTTTCCACCTCACCCATTTCATGCGAGGAGAAGAACACCGTTTTGCCCTCCTGCTTGAGGCGTTGAATGATTTCGCGAACTTTCATGCGTCCAATGGGATCAAGCCCGCTGGTCGGTTCGTCAAAGATCAGAAAATCAGGGTTATTGATCAACGCTTGCGCCAGACCGGCGCGTTGCTGCATACCTTTGGAGTAGGTCTTGATCATCCGTTTGC
>JBEHZA010000038.1:0-19297 GCA_048497895.1 Verrucomicrobiota bacterium | reverse complement strand
TTACTTAATTCAGCAGTTGAATGAATTGATTTAAATAAAATATTATTTTCCAAACTTCACCCAGTCAAGCAAACACAAACCTTCACCAATTACTTCTCCCTTCTCATATTGAGGAAATTGCATCAAAGCGTAAGCAAGCTAAAAAATTACCTGCAAGATGTTAGAATCAAGCTGCAGATGGCAAAATCAACTTGTAAGATAATAGAACCAGGCTGTAAACTGACAGAAGCAGCTTGTGAAATAACAGAATCAAGATGCAAGACAAGGAATCAACTTGGAAGAACGGTGTTTCGTTAGGAAGAACCGTCACTTTCTTTTTTTGTATTATCTGTATCTGCAGGTTCCAAATCATCTGCAGATGAGAATATACGGGTAAGACCGCTAAAAGTTCCATATTTAGATAGAGATACCATTTTCAAAATTCTTTCGCGTTTGCGTTCCTCCTGCAATATGCGGTGCCTGCCGGTAAGTAATTCAAATTGTGTGATAAGTCCGCAAAGCTTTTTGTTTTTTACATCTACTACAGGCAACACACCCACATGATTGTCTGCCATTATATCGGCTATTACACGCAGCGATTCTTCCGGAACAGCAGTAATCACATTTGTTATCATGTAATCATCTACAGTTCCTGAAAGATCACCAGTTAAAGACCTTTCCAATATATCCTGCCATGAAATAACGCCCAGCATAACACCATCCTGTGTTACCACAGGCAACAGCCGTTGTCGCCGCATATGCCGCTGTGCCTGCACTACCGCTTTTACTTCCGACATTTTTGTACCGGTGTTTCTCGTAAGAACATCAGTCGACATTACATCTTCAGCAAAAAGTACTTTAAGCGGTTCAACTGCGTATTCTCTTAACACATGGAATCCACGCCGGGCTACTTTCTCAGTAAGAATGGAGCGCTTTAAAGTGAGCACACTTATTAGATGGGCCAGCGTAACGGTTATCAATAACGGAAGAAATAAGTCGGTGCTATGCGTGAGCTCAATCGGAAAAATAATAGAGGTAAACGGTGAACGCATTACGCCTGCCAATGCACCTGCCATCCCAAGCAAAGCCCATTCGCCGGGAATTTTACCCGGGAAAATCAATCCCAATAATCCACCTAAAGCAGCGCCCATCATTAATATCGGTGCAAGTATACCACCACTTGTTCCTGAACCTAACGCAATCGCCCAGATAATTAATTTTACAACGAAGATGCTTATCAGTGCAGTAACGGCGAGGTTTCCCGCAAGCTCATCGGCAATGGTATCATAACCTACTCCCAGCGCATGCGGTTCAATAACTCCGCCAATGCCTACAATCAATCCGCCAAGTATTGGCCACCACATCCAATGAACAGGTAATTTTCTAAATGCATCTTCGGCACCATACACCGCCTTGGTTAACAGCCATGCCATTCCGCCACAAATAATTCCTAATATCACTGCATCAAATAATCCCGTATTTCCCAACTCTACCATTTTTTGTACAGGAAATAATGGCTCTGCTTTCATCCATCCTTCCCTTACAAAAAAATGCCGCACTGCATTTGCAACAATACTCGCAATGGCTGCGGGAATAAAAGAACGCGGTTTCCATTCAAACAAAAGCAGCTCAACTCCAAGCATTACGGCTGCAACAGGCGTCCCAAATACAGCACTCATTCCAGCCACAGCACCCGCAACAAGAAGACTTCTTCGTTCAATGGCAGTAAGATTAAGAAACTGCGCAATTACGGAACCAATAGCGCCGCCGGTTAAAATAATCGGGCCTTCAGCACCAAACGGACCGCCGGTGCCAATACTTATAGCACTGGAAACAGGTTTAAGAACAGTAAGCTTTGGTTCTACTTTACTGCCCCCAACGAGAATGGTTTCCATAGCCTCGGGAATTCCATGCCCGCGTATGCGTTCTGAACCGTAACGTGCCATAAGGCCTACAATCAAACCTCCCGCCATAGGAATTAAAACCGCCATCCAACCAAGTGTATTATTACGTGGAGAAATGAGTGACAGGTCAAAACGCTGATAATATAATAAATTAGTGATGAGACCGATAAGATCAAGAAGAATAAGGGCTATAAATGCACCTGCAATGCCGATGATTACAGAATGAGGAATTAATTTAAGAACAGAAGATGGCATAGTAAAATCGCTCAGCTTGCGGGCTACACCGGAAGAAAGGGTCTTCTTGTTATTACCTTTAGCGTCTTTTCTGTTGCTGCTGTTCTGCTTATTCATCTTATATACCAAACAATCGGGATTTTACAATGTAGCATCATTTCGTTATTTCAACAAGATTTTTTTGTTCATCCTGAACACGAACCTTGCAAACTGTTGCCGTTTATTGCCCAAAGTATAAGTTTCTGTATAACTGCCAACCGTTCTGCTAAAGTGAAAACTACAGTCGTAAAAAATTGATATGTTTTTTTTGACTTGCCAAAAATGCATTTTAAAAATGTCCTTCTAAAAAAAGAGGGACATTTTTATCTTGTGCTTTGCAACTTGCATCTATATTAAAGTTTGCTTCTCTGCAATGCTTGTTATTATTTTCCAAACTTCACCCAGTCAAGCAAACACAAACCTTCGCCAACAACTTCACCATCTTTTTTAAATACGAAGTACAAATCATGCACGCCATTAGTTTCATTAACCGTTGCATTTGCCTGTTTGAATTTTTCCCACGCACCTGTTGGCTGATAACTTAATGTACTGATAATTGCACCGTTTGCTGAATCAATATGTATCTCAATTGTTGCAGCATTATCTTTCGCAGCGTAATTATAGGTAACCTGTTTTATGCCTTTCAGGTCTATTCCTTTTAATACAAAATAAGATTTGCTTTTTGATGCACCAAGCATATTGTTATATCCCATCATGCCGCTTATTATATCCGCATCATTTGTTTGTACAGCAGGTTGCCGCAACGCCAGTTGTTTGCTTGCAGTTAATGGAACCACACCATTGCCAAGATCAGTATAAGACGCGGTGAGCAACCAGGTGCCGCCTGTTGCACCTGCAGGCGGTTTAATGAAAGCAGTTCCTGTTGCAGGTAAACTATCATACGTTTTTTGCTGTGTTAACGACAGAATATATTTTACAATAGTTGTTGTTTCATCTTTGCTTAACTGCGGATGTGCATTCATGTAATGATTGCCCCAAACACCAGCGCCACCTGTGATGATTTTGCTTGCCAGTCTTGATATCTCATTTGGTTTGTTGTGATATTTTTCTGCAATGGCAGTGAATGCGGGCCCAACAACTGTATGATCTATGGTATGACAAGCTTTACAATCACTTGTTTCAATTAATGTTTTACCGGGCATTATTAATGTAGTTTCACCATTTACATTTTTGAAACTTCCTGCATCTTTTGGAATGTAATCAAGCTTAACGTGTATGCGACTCGGATCAATGTTCGCATCTTCTTTGTCTTTTACAGCAACAGCATAATTAAACGTAGGTTCATTAAAGTAGAAAGTGCTGTTGCCTGTTGTATTAATGCTTACTTCAGGCATTGTGTTGCCGGCTTTTATTTCCATTGTATCTAATGAACTTGCGCCTGAAGGATCAGTTACTTTTAAAGTAACTTTATATACACCTTTGTTTTTAAAAGTATATGTAGGATTCGCTTCTGTTGAACCGACTTTATCTCCTTCAAATTTCCATTCATATTTCAATTCATCATCTTCATCATAATCATAACTGTTATTGCTGTTGAAATTTACTTTCAGCGGCGCAAGCCCAATGCTGTCATCGGCATTGATAACTGCAACCGGTGCACGGTTGCCACCATTATAATCAACACGCACTAATCTTGCATCATCATTATCGGCTCCATAAATACTACCATATTCAAGCACATACATTATTCCATCCGGTGTTATCGTCATATCAATCGGTCTTCTGAAATCACCGGTAAGCGGCATGAACGCTTCCATGCGTTTATAATTTTCATTTGCATCAAAGCGAAGTGCGAACACCCAGTTACGCATCCAGTCCATTACAAATAAACAGTTATCGTAGTATGCAGGAATGCTGTTCTTTTTTGCAAGCGTTTTATTGTAATGATAAAATGCACCTGCAACTGCACAGCGACCTCCTTCACCCAGATCAGGAAATTCATCTGAAACTTTATAAGGATACCAGATCATTGCTTTAAATTACGCGTCCATCGAGGGGGGCCCACGCGTCTACTGTCCATCTTCCATCGGCCTCGCGAGCCGGTAAGAGCAAGGGCTCCCAACGAGTCTGCCGCACGTCCGTCAGATTTTCAAAATTCACGAAAAGCTTCACGTGTGTGGCCACTTTGTGCTCGGCCATGACACCCGCGATCACGTAGGACGGGGATTCATTGCGGTATGGATTATATTCAAGGCGCTGCGCACCGGTGTAGTAACACTCCACGCCGACTCGGGTGACTCCCTCCTTCTCCCACATCCCAACGAGTCCCAGATTGTGTCGAGGCGTCAGCGGAACTTCAGCGCGTCCCGAAGGTTCGAGTTCAGTCGCTCGAACCCAGTTGTATGAAGCCGTAACGGAGAATGGCGTAAGGCGCCAGGTTGCGAGCAGATCCGCTCCTCGATTCCGCGTTGCTCCGTTCAGATTGAAGATCGCGTATGTGGAGCCGCGTTCCACATACACCGGGTGATCGATGTTCGAGGCGTACAACGTCGCGGTCACCGAGAGAGGCCCTTTGGTCCGCGTCAGATCCGCGGATAATGTGCGGCCTCGCTCCGATCTCAGCGGAGCCGGGAGCGATAGCTTCGCGAGCCCGGCGGCCTCGGTCTCTTCCGTGAGTGGTGTGGGGGCGAAGAATCCCTGCCCCGCGGAGAGGCGGCTGGTCCAGTTACCTTTTCGGAGCAGCGCCGAAAGGCGGGGACTAAAAAATGTGCCATAGAGGTTATGAAAATCGAGCCGCGCGCTCGCCGAGATACTCAGCCACGTGGCCACATTGAGGTCATCCTGCGCAAACAGTCCTGGCACTGTGTAGGTATACGCGAATTGTGGAAGGTTCTGAGGGCGATAAGCATCGCGCTCATCTGCGATACCGGCCACCCAGGTGTTCCTGCCGTCGGCGCCTCTGATCGAAAACTCTCCAAAGAGCAGTTCGTGCCGGTCTTTTTCGATGTCCTCCCCAAACTGATGCCGGTGGTTCTGATCTGATGCGGAAAAGCGTGCGGACACGACGAAGCGTCCACCGAGCACCTGCTGAACGTTCCCGCCAAAGTCGTAGCGCGCCGTTTTCAATCCTTCAACATACGGCTGATGCGTCTCAGGCAGGATCGCGCCGGGCATGGTTCCACCCGACCGGTCCTCGTAAATCACGCCTCCAGTCAGCAGCATGGTCCCGCCCTTATGGTTGTCCCGGTACAGACGAGGCCGGAACACGCCGCGTGAATAGCCCGCGATATCTGACCAGCCGTCGCCGTCCACATCCTGATGCTGCTGGAAATGTGCGCCTCCAAGAAGGGAAGCGCCCCAGTTCGGAGTGATCCGGGAAGCAAGAAACATCGAGCCATCCGTCTCTCCGCGCGCGGAACGATTGAAGAGAAACTCGTGTACGGGTTCTTTCGCCGGTCTTCGCGAGATGAGATTGACAACGCCGGCCATGGCGGAGCTTCCGTACAGTGCGGAAGCATTGCCTTTGATGACCTCAACCTGAGAGAGATCCATCGGAGGCATCTGCAGCAGGCCGAGTCCTGCCCCCTGCTGCCCAAACAGCGGCAAACCGTCCGAGAGGAACGCAGTGTAACGTCCCAGCATGCCCTGCACCCGCACGCTGGCGGCTCCCAGGCCGGGCGAGGTGGTCTGCACGTGCATGCCGCCCATCTCATTCAGAAGCATGCTGATGTCGCCCGGACGCATCGTGATTTCCTCATTGATCTCGTCCTGCGATACGACCTCAACGTGCAGTGGCGAGTCCTGGACACGAACATCGTTCCGCGTTGCGTAAACGGTTACGTTTTCCTGTTGTTCCTGCTGGGGCTGCAATTCAACCTGGATGGTCCACTCGCGTACGGCATCGATATCGAGCGCAGCGTGAGCCGGAAAGAAGCCCTCTTTGGTGACCTGGATTTCGATGTGGCCGAGCGTCGCCGGCAGGATCACCGTTCCATCGGACGCGGTTTGACCCGTGCGGCTGCCTGCCGTAATTTCGGCGTTGGGAACGGGCTTGTCGCCGCTCGTGATCTCAACGCGGACCGTGGGCGGAGTGTCCTGTCCGCGCGTCAGCGCCGCCGCGAACAGCAAAACAGCGAGTAGTGTGCGCGTCATTTGCTCAGCCTTGAGCCTATAGTAGCGAGAGGGTCAAGGGAGGCTGCGTCACGGAAGTTTTACAACCAATCCAGAAAACTCTGCCGTCATTCTCGCCTGACGTGATTTCTTCCCAGCCTTCGAACGCGCGGCGATAGTTCGCGAGCGAGGTGGCGAATCTCCCGCTCGTTTTGCCTGCGAGCGCTGCAATGCCGCCGGGCCGCACGCCCGCGGCGATCGGCGGCAGCAGATCTTCCTGCCAGTAGAGCCAGCAGACGATCAGATCCCACGCATCTGGGAGGATGCGAAATTCCCCGGCTTGCAGATCGGCCTGCATGCAGGTAACGCCGTCGATCGCCGGCGCATTCTGATCCACCGCGGTCACGCGCCACCCGCGATCGCGCAGCCAGATTGCATGACGTCCCGCGCCGCAGGCGAGATCGAGAGCATTGCCAGGCTTCTGGCCGTCAAGAACCGCCGTGAGTTCAACCGCCGGAGAGTTCATTCGGGAGTGGTGGCGGCGGGGAAGGACATGGCGATTCCTTCTGCGCGCAGACGGCGGTAAAGACGCTTGCGGACATCGCTTCGCGCCGTGGGAACATTCGCGAATTTAGTCACGCTGAACACCACCTGGAAAATCAGCGAAGTGTTCCAGGGACCCGGGTTGAATCGCACGGCGGGCCGCGGGTCGGCGAGCACACTCTCAACTTTCGACGTGCACTGCATCAACTCATCAAGCAGCAGCTTCTCCACCACGTCGATATCCACGTCCTGGCCCACGCCACACAGAATCGTGACCACCATGCGGCCGTCCGGCAGGAAGTAGTTCGTGAAAATCGCCTGACCGAGTTTGTTGTTCGGAATCACGACGAGATTGTTCAGGCCTGTCCGCATGGTGGTGCAGCGCCAGTTGATGTCCGTGATGTAGCCTTCCTGCTTTGAATCGAGCTGGATGTAATCGCCGATGCGTACGAGCCCGGACACCGACACGTAGAACCCCGCGAACAGGTTGGAGAGCGTGTCCTGCAGGGCCAGCGCCACGGCGATGCCGCCGACGCCCAGACCGGTGATGATGGGCGCCAGGCTGAAGTTGAAAATTACCTTCGAAAGCCAGAGGCACCCGATGATCAAAATCGAAAACTGGACCAGCTTCTGGCTCAGCGAGCTGACTGACTTCGCCCCGCTGACGCTGCCGCCGTAGAATCGGACCATGCTCCCGGCGAACTGGCTGACGGCAATTGTGAACGAAAGCCCCCAGAGCACCTGGAGCGCGGGTGGGAAGTAATTCTTATACGGCTGGGGAATCTCGGAATTTTTTGTCGCGACGTGCAGCGCGAGAATAACGATCCAGAGCGCGATCGGGCCGCGCAGGGTATCGATCAGCAGGACGTCGAGCTGGCTGTCAGTGCGCTTCGCCCAGCCCTGGACCAGCTTGAAGATGACCCGGCGCGCCACGAGACCGAGCACAATTGTGCCGATCAGCAGAGCGAGCGGAATGGCGAGCACAAAGGGATCGGTCAGGATCTGGTGCATGTCGTTCATTCTATTGTCTATGGCGCCAGGCCGCGGGTCATTTTTTCCTGCACGCCAGGCGCTTCCCGAACGTCATTTGCTTTTGATGCGCTCGTCTCTCGCGTTGGGGGTATGCTCGGTGGCGGGGCTGGCGCTGGTTTGCGCCCTCCTCCAGCCTGGCGACGCGCGGGCCGCCGGATTCGAAGATCCGCCCGCTGAAATGGCCACCGTGCTCGCCCGCAATGGAAAACGGGCCGAGAAGGCCGGGGACCTTGCGCAGGCTTACGTCTACTATTCGCAGGCGGCGGCGCTCCAGCCGAAGAACCGTGGCTACCGGAACCATGCGGCCGCGCTGAAGGCAGCCGGCGCGAAGCAGATTCGCGAAGCGGCGGGCGGCGAACCGCCTGCATTACCTGAGGCCGACAAGATTCACGACGGCGAAGTGCACCATGCCTTCCTGCCGAAAGATCTCCTTTTCGATAGCGTGACCGCGCGGCAGATTTCTCTCGAGCGGCATTTGACGAGCCCGCCGGTGCTGGCGGCGACGGCCGGAAGGTTTGATTTCGACCTGAACGACACGCCCCGGAATCTCTACCAGAAAATCGCGGCGCGCTACGGATTGCAGGTGGTATTCGACAGCGACTTTTCCGCTGTTCCGTCGCAGCCGATCCGCTTCCGCATCACGGACGTGGATTACCGCAAGGCTTTCGACGCGCTCCAGATCTCGACGGACACGTTCATTGTTCCCATCGGCGCGCACGCCATCATGGTGGCGCGCGACACCGTGCAGAAGCGCAACGATCTGGAGCAATATATTGTCCTGACCCTGAACGTCCCCCAGGTGATCACGGCGCAGGAGCTGACCGAAATCGTGCAGGTGGTGCGGCAGACTACGAATGTGGAAAAGATCGGATGGGATACGAATACCGATCAGCTCGTAGTGCGCGATCGCGTTTCCCGGGCGGCGCTCGCGCAGGCGCTGGTGGATCAGCTCTTCGCTTATCATCCGGAAGTGATGGTCGAGCTCGAGTTGCTGCAGGTCTCGAACAGCGACATCATCAACTACGGCTTTTCGGTAACCAACACGTTCCAGTTGATCCCGCTGGGGCACATCGCGAACAACATCATCTCGATTCCGGATGGCGTAACCAATTTGCTGACCTTCGGGGCGGGGAAGACTCTGGTGGGAATTGCGGCGGCGCAGGTGCAGGCGATGTTCAACGAGGGAATCTCGAATTCGCGCGCGCTTTACAGCGCGCGTCTGCGGGCGGGCAGCGGTACGGCGGGCGTATTCCATGTGGGCGAAAAGTATCCGATGATCACGTCGGGATTCGTAAATGGCTCGACGGGGACGAACGGCGGAACAACGCCGTCATTCGTAGCGCCGCCGGCGATCACGTTCGAAGATCTTGGCCTCGAGATGAAAGTCACCCCGACCGTGCACGGCGCGAACGACGTATCGATGGGGATCGATGCTTCGTATGAGGCCCTCAGCGGACAATCGGCCGATGGTATTCCGATTCTGCAGAGCACTAAAGTGACGACCGACGTGCGGGTGCGGAATGGCGAGTGGTCGATCGTGGGCGGGCTGATCAGCGATTCGAAATCGAAGACGAAAGCCGGGTTTTGGGGACTGGCGAATATCCCATTCCTCGGGGAGCTCTTCAGTCATACGTTCATCGACAAGGAATCGAACAGTTTTCTGATTGGCGTGCGGCCGTATATTCTCTCGATGGGGCCGGGCGAGACGAAGGTAACCTTGCCGTTGCGGGCCGGTACGGACCAGCGGCCTTTCACGCCATTCTGAGGCTCCCCGCCGGCGGCGCTATAATGGGTGCAGGTGAAAGGGGGCGCAACGGCTTCGACGGGAATGGATTGCGATGGGAAGGCGTGCCGGGTTCCGAGCTCCCGTTAAACGATCGGAAAACCAAAACTGCCAATAACATGCAGTTTGCCTACGCTGCTTAATTAAACCCTAAGCGCGTACGCTCCAGCCAGTCTGCCTGCGGGCTGGTCAGTGAGTGTCATCTCAGCAGGATAGGAAGCAGGCTTCGGTCCGGAGCCGAGATCCGAGATCAATCGGGCTGGTTCGGCGTTATCTTGCTGGTTCTTAGGCGCCGAATGAGACTCCAGAATTAAGCTACGCACGTAGTCTTTTCATTACAGACGCTCTCGGACGGGGGTTCAACTCCCCCCGCCTCCACCAATTAATTGCTTTAAAAGGATCGACTTATTGGTTAATCCATAAGCCGATTTGTCATGTACTTCTAAGCAAGCTGAACATTCCAGATATTTAAGTTTGTCGCATCCAACACCTTCACCTTCCATCCCCGCCCGAGGCAATGAATGGCCGGCGGGTCAATTGTCCAGACAGCGTCTGGACTTTCTGCTGCCAGTCCGACAACGGAAATGAAGGTCTCACCATGTCCGCCTCCTATAGTGTTGCGACGCGCGCGGGGGCGTGGCTTCATGGGCGGGAATCGTGGCGACTGTTGATATAACATCAATAAAGTTGTAGTATTGTGTTATGGCACAGTCTCACCGTGAAGCTGCCCGCCGACTCTTCGAGACTGCTGAACAGCAGCAGGGGTTTTTCACAACCAAGCAGGCCAAGATAGCCGGCTTCGCTGAAAACACCCATCCTTACCACGTGCACGCAGGCAACTGGATCCGTGAGCATCGCGGTATCTACCGACTCTCCCTTTTTCCCGCAGCTGATCGGCCCGACCTTGTTCTCTGGGCGCTGTGGTCCCGAAACCGGAACGAGGAAGTCGAAGGCGTGTACAGCCACCAGACGGCGCTTAGCCTGTATGATCTGTCAGATCTGAATCCAGCAAGGCTCAGCATGACCGTGCCGACGAATTTCCGGCGCAACAGCGAGATTCCGGGTATTCTGACTCTCCACTATGCGAACCTACCCGAGCAGGATGTCCAGGCGGCCCAGGGTTTTAGATTTACGCGTCCCCTGCGGACGATTCTGGACCTCATGGAGCAGGGTACGGTTGAGCGGCGGTTCATGCGCCAGGCACTGAAACAGGCTCTGAATCGCGGCCTGATCACCCACCACCAGGTTCAGGCCAGGCATCTCAGCGGCGAGGCCCGGAAGATGTTTGAAGAAGTTATGCGGCGCGCTGCGTGATGGCCACGTTCAAAACGTATTCCACGGCTGGAGCGTTCCGCAGGGCGGTTGAGGAGCGGTTGCGGAAGACTTCGCAGGCTGATCAAATCGACATCAATCGGCTGCGCCGCCAGCTGTCTTTTGACCGGCTACTGGCCAGATTATTTCATGGGGAAAAAGAACCCTGGATGCTCAAAGGCGGCTATGCTCTCGAACTGCGCTTCGGCAACGCACGGTCAACGGTGGACCTGGATCTCACGGTGCAGCGGGTTATTTCGTCAACCTCAGAGAGCGTTGACGTCAACACAGCCGTTCAACGAATGTTGCAGCGGGCGGCTGACGTACAACTGGGTGACTGGTTCGAGTATGTAATCGGACCGGCTGTTATAGACTTGACGGCCGCTCCATACGGTGGCGCCCGTTACCATGTCGAGGCCCGAATGGATGCGCGGATTTTCGCTCGATTTCATCTCGACGCGGGCATTGGCGACGTCATCATTGAGCCGCATGACAAAATCGAATGCCGGGACTGGTTGGGATTCGCAGGCATCACAACGGCGAGCGTTCGCATGATCGCTCGCGAGCAGCAGTTCGCGGAGAAGATCCACGCATACACGCTCCCGCGGGATGCTCAGAACAGCCGCGTGAAGGACCTTGTGGACCTTGCCCTCCTGATCGGATCAGGTGGACTCGATGAGGAGCGAACTCTCCAAGCATTACGGCTCACTTTTGACAGGCGAGGTACGCACGACTTGCCGCCGAATTTAGCGTCACCTCCGGCGGGCTGGCAGATCCCGTTTCAGACATTGGCCAAAGAGTGCGGACTTCCGGAAGATATGGGGACCGTGTTCGCAGGGGTGCAGGTGTTCCTCCGGGGATTGTCGGCAAAACGCGATGCGTGAAAACTGTTCAGAATCTCTTCGGTTCGAACCCCCGGAAGAGGAGAACTCCCGGCTACGGGAAGAAAATGCTCGCCTGCGCCGCATACTGGCGGCGCACGGCATTGTGCTTCCACAACCCCCGCCAGGGAATCCGCTTCCAACCGAAGCAGACGTGACCGCAGCACCGATAGACAGGGACGAGCGCGCCAGACAGAGAATCGCGTTGTTTCGGAGCCTTTTTCGGGGACGGGAAGATGTCTATGCTCGCCGCTGGGAGAATGCCGATGGTCGCATGGGATATATGCCTGCTGCCGTCAAAGACTGGAACGCGATCAACAGAAGTCGGACGCAGGACCGGAAGAAAGTGGACGAAAAGACCCGCAGGTTTCTTCCCTTAACGGACGCGGTCATCGAGCAGCACCTCCTGGGAAAGGAAACAATCGGTGTGTATGCACTCCTGCCCGACGAGACGTGCTGGTTTCTGGCAGCAGATTTCGATAAGAAGACCTGGGAATACGATTCTCAGGCTTTTCTCGAAACCTGCAGTGACTTAAACGTCCCTGCCGCGCTCGAGCGTTCACGGTCCGGGAAAGGCGTGCACGTTTGGATTTTCTTTGAACGTCCTTTGCCGGCCATTACCGCGCGCAAACTGGGATGCGTGCTGCTCACGCGAACCATGGAACGCAGGCATCAGATTGGACTCGACTCTTATGATCGTTTTTTCCCGAATCAAGACACGATGCCGAAGGGAGGGTTCGGGAACCTGATCGCACTCCCCTTGCAATTTTCGCCGCGCAAGGCGGGTAACAGCGTGTTCATTGACTCCGGCTTCCGTCCTTACGGGGATCAATGGCATTTCCTTTTGACGATTCGACGAATGCCTGTCGCAACCGCCGAGGAGATCGTTGCGGCCGCCCAACGTAAAGGAGACCTGGTCGGTGTCCGGTTTAGCGTAGCGGATGACGAAGAAGCGCAGGATCCGTGGACCTTGCCACCCTCCCGCAAGAAGAAGGAGCAGTTGGTTGAAGGACCGCTGCCGAAGAGTGTTCAGATCGTCAGGTCGAACCTCGTTTACGTGGAGAAGAAGGATCTGCCGCCAGCCATGCTGAATCGTCTGCTGCGGCTGGCCGCATTTCAGAACCCCGCATTCTACAAGGCTCAGGCGATGAGGCTCTCGACATACGACAAGCCGCGCGTGATTGCGTGCGGAACTGAATTCGCACAGCACATTGCGTTGCCTCGTGGATGCCTCACCGAAACGTTGGCGCTCCTTGCGGCGCACAAGATTCGGGCCGAGGTTCGGGATGAACGCTATAAGGGCACAGCGATTGAGGCGGAGTTTCGGGGTCAACTCCGGGCACTTCAGGAGGATGCGGTCGCGAAGATCACCGATTATGACGAAGGCATATTGTGCGCCCCGACGGCGTTCGGAAAAACAGCCGTTGGGGCCTGGCTGATCGCAAAACGTAAGGTCAACACGCTGGTCGTGGTCCACCGGCAACAATTGCTCGACCAGTGGCAGGAACGCCTGGCGATGTTCCTGAGTCTTCCGCCCAAGTCGATCGGGCACATCGGTGGCGGCAAGATGGACAGGACGGGTTGCGTTGACGTCGCCGTGATCCAGAGTTTGTATCGAAACGACGAAGTGAAGGACTTCGTCGCTGAGTACGGCCAGGTGATCGTCGACGAATGCCACCATCTATCCGCGTTCACGTTCGAGCAGGTGATGAAACAGGTCAAGGCCAAATATGTTGTCGGTCTGACAGCCACGCCAACGCGCAAGGATGGGCATCATCCGATCATTTACATGCAGTGTGGCCCGGTCCGATTCAGGATGAGCGCGCGGACGATGACCGAAACGACCCCTTTCGAGCACAAGGTGACGCCCCGGCATACGGAATTCCGGATGCCGCCTGACCTCACGGATGTCACGATCCAGGATATCTACAGCGCTCTCGTGAATGATGTCCAGCGCAACGAAATGATCGCCGACGACATCGTGCGCGCCGTGGAGTCCGGACGCTGCCCGTTGTTCCTGACTGGTCGAACGGAGCACCTCCAGTACTTCGAGGCGAAACTGGCGGGGGTCGCGAAACATGTTTTCGTGCTCAAGGGTGGGATGGGGAAGAAGCAGCGTCGGTCAATTGCAGCGGCGCTGGCTGCCGTGCCGGAAAGCGAATCGCGAGTGATCCTCGCGACAGGAAGCTACATTGGCGAGGGGTTTGACGATGCTCGTCTGGATACGCTCTTTCTGGCGATGCCCATCTCATGGAAAGGTACGCTTCAGCAGTATGTCGGGCGGTTGCATCGTCTGCATGACAACAAACGATTCGTGCAGGTATTCGACTATGTCGACAGCAACGTGCTGATGCTTGCCAGAATGTTTGAGCGCCGGCTCAAAGGCTACGGCGCGATTGGATACGTGATCGAGCGAGAGCCGAGTCCTCCCCGTGCGGCAGCGGCACATGCATAGGCCAGCGACGCGTAGATGCCCGCCTCGAGGTGTTTCGGCGCGACCTTCCAGCGCACCGACCGGGAGAAGATCATTGTGCCAAATCGTGCCAGCTACCGCGCAAAACCCGCAAAAGGCGCAATTAGCGCCAACGTAAAATCAATAAGTTGCGTGTTTTCAGTGAGGTGATTACTTCACCCCCCCCCCGGCCTCCACCAATTTAAGTCTTTTGAAATCAACGGTCATCGGGTGGCAGCCCGATGAAATCGTGACAGCCTGCCGCAGGTGCTGAACCGCCTCCACCGTTTGGGCGGCGTTGACTAATTCGCAAGCAGTTTCGGCTACTCTTAGAAAAAAACAGCTATGCAAGGGCGGCCACAAGGCGACCAATCATTCGTAATCCCTTCCATTTTCCGGGGCTGCGGCCGTGCTGGAGGTGAACCCGCTGTCGCGAGGAGAAGGTGCCCACTTGCTGTAACCGCGACTTCGGAAAGGTGGTGTCAAGCCGAGCGGTTGGCGAATGCGGTCCAATAATCTTCGCCAAGACGACTGAAGGCTTCCATACTTAATTCGATATCGCCTGTGAGGCGGATTCGTAGTTCTTCAGCAGCGATCGACAGCACCTGGAAGCCCTGGTCTTCCGACTGAGTCTCCAGCCGAAGTGCGACGGAATCACGGGCGACAGCCAGATCGGCGTTTGAGATGTCCAACTCGCCGATTTTGCCACCGGAAAGCTGCGCTTCAAGAGAGGACCACGAATACGATTCCTCTCGCCACTTGGCCTGATATTCATCGACGAGACGGGACTGCTCGGCGTGCGGCGTGCCTTTGAGTATTTCGAAGTCACCTGGCCACTGCGACCATCGAGTCGCTCGGACCGAAGTTACATTCGCGAACACGAACGAGAAACGGCAACCGTCAGTAAGCCCGTGGAAGTCGTTAAGATGCCAAATTCGGAACTCCAATCGACCTTCAGAGCCGTGCGACTGTCGTCCCGATTTTCTAACGCGCCTGCGTCACCACATTCGGATCGTGCGAGCGAACAGATCCGACCGAATGGCGACAAGTTCCCCGTCATGCAAGCTATCCCAGAGACTAACGGCTGTCGCATTCGCCGGTCCAGAGCCGGCGGTCATCAGCTTAATAGCACAGGTCACTCCAGCGGTCCCCAAACACGTTCGCGCATAAGCGCCTGACGAGCCGCCAGAAACTCAGGCTCATTCATTGCGAGCACATGAACCGTTGCCCGACCGATCGCCGTTAATCCGACGACAACAGCCCCGTCCAACTGAAAGTGTTCGCTCCAGACATCTGAGCGCGGGTGGAAGAGCCGCACGACATCACCAGTTCCAGTGTCGCGGCCTGCGATATTAGGACCCTTGTGGCCGTTACAGTGAAGGCAACAGAAGGCCAGGTTATCGGCTTCCGAACTTCCTCCGTGCTGCCGCGCAATGATGTGATCGATCTGGAACGGAAGCCGGTAGCCCGGAAACGAAATCCCGCAGTACTCACATCGATTCTGCGCACGAGCTCTGACTTGCTGAGCGAGTGTCGGATTCACTGTGCCGGCGGAGTAGCTTCGTGTGTCCTGAGGTAAACCCTCGACTTGGACTGCATAATCGTCAGAAGATTCCCCACGTGCAAATAGCTGTCCAGTTCCGCTTCCTCCTCGGCTGAGAGCGCACCCTCACGAGCTCGTTCGGCGAGCAGGTTCATGCGATCGACATCCTGCGGCTCAAAGTCAAGCGAGAGAAGATATCGTGCGACGTGCGAATCCATCTCTGTCCTCGACTGGATGAGCCGAGCCAAAATGGCAGCTTCCGTGTTCCTTGGCTGGATCTGTAAACCCATCTGATTTGATTATGAGACATTTTCTTCATCGGCGTGCAGACAGGCACCGCGAGAGGATGACCACCCGTATTTCAGATCGTGACAAATCGTGACACCTACCGCGCAAACCGCGCAATTTGCGCAACCGGCGAAATCGCAGAATCAGCAAGTTACGTGTTTTCAATACCCGCTGAAAGTTCAACTCCCCCCGCCTCCACCAATTCACAGAATGACTAATCAACTCCGCCCTGCCGCGGAATAGCAGCCTTCGAATACGACCCCGCCGTAGTTCACGGAAGTTTGTACGCCACCAGTTCCGCTGGATGTCCAGCTCCACCGATGCCCAGCACCAGATACTGCTTCCCGCCAAGCATGTAAGTCATCGGCGAACCGGTCTGCGGCGCGGGCATAAAGATCGCGCCGGCGTCCTTGCCCGTCGCTTTGTCGTACGCCCGCAGCATCGCGCCATGCTCGCCCTCGGCATTGGTGAAGAACCCCGCCTCGCCCGCAATCAGCAATGACTTCGTCACCAGAGTGCCAATCATTCCGACGCGTCCGGTGCGCGGAATTGTCATGCCTTTCAGCGCCGGCGCGTTGCGTACCACATCCGGTGTTTCACCGTGCGCGATCTGCCAGAGGATGTCGCCCTTGTTCATATCGATCGCGCTGATGCGTCCATAGGGCGGCTTCACGAGCGGCATTCCTTCAACAGTGATCCCGCCGCGTCCCCCGCCGCCACCGCGCCCGCCACGTCCTCCCCGGCCACCACCGCGTCCCGCCGGCGCCGCGGTATTGCCCTGCACGTATGCGATATCCGGCGGATTCGGACCCGACGGCGGCAGCAGGCCAAACGGCGCAATCTCCGTCTGAGAAAAAACGTAGAGGATATGGGTCTCCGGATCGTACGATCCGCCCGGCCAGTTCGTGCCGCCATTCGGAGGCCCGAGCGCCAGCGTCGCAAGCGGCCCTTCGGCCTTGCTCACCACCGGCGGCGTAAATACCGGCCCCAGCTTGTAGTGCGAAACGATCTCCTCCGCCTCCGCGCGCAACTGCGGGGTGAAATCGATCAGGTCGTCAAGCGTGACGCCAACGCGATCGTAGGCCGGCGGCTTCGAGGGAATCGGCTGCGTCGGCGAATACCATTCGCCCGGCACGTCACCTTTCGGCACAGGCTTCTCTTCCATCGGCCAGATCGGAACGCCGGTCTCCCGGTTGAACACGTAAAGGAACGCCTGCTTGGTGGGCTGCGCGACCGCCTTCACCGGCTTGCCGTCGATCGTAATATCGGTGAGGATCGGCGCGCACGGGATGTCCATATCCCAGATGCCGTGATGCACCAACTGGTAATGCCACTTGCGCACGCCGGTCTTGAGATCGAGCGCCACCAGACTCTCGCCGAACAGCCCGTTGCCCGGACGATGCCCTCCATAAAAATCACTCGTCGGCAGTTCCACCGGCAGATAGACGAGATTCAGATCTTCATCCACCGAGATCTGTCCCCATACTCCGGTGTTGCCCGTGTAAGACGCCGAATCATTCAGCCACGTATCCGCGCCGAATTCATTCGCCAGCGGGATCGTATGGAAGATCCACAGACGCTTGCCGCTTCGCACGTCGAACGCCCGCACGTAGCCCTTTGGATTCGTCTTGCCATTCTTCGGAATATTGCCGTTGCTGTGGAGTGCGCCGATAATCAGCTCGTCCTTCGCGACGATCGGCGCCGAGTTCAGCCCAATGTCCGCCGTGTCGAGGTCCATCGTCTGATCGTCGTCCTGCTTGAGATCGACGATGCCGTTCTTCCCGAAGCTCGCGATCGGAGTCCCCGTCTTCGCATTCAGCGCGACGAGCTGATAGCCCAGCGTGACGTAATAGATGCGCTCCTCGCGCCCGTCGGTCCAATACGCCAGCCCGCGGCCGGAAAGCTGGTGCGGGGCGTTCACGCCGCGCAGCCCCTCGTGCTCGCTGTGCATCCACAGCATTTCGCCCGTGGCGGCGTCGAGCGCAAACACAGCGCGCCGTGTTCCACCCACCGAGTACAGAACGCCGTTCACCATGAGCGGCGTGCTTTCGATGCTGTTCTCCACGTGTGGCCCCAGATTAGCCGTGCTGAATCGCCACGCCACCTGGAGGTTGTTGAAGTTGCCGGCGTTGATCTGGTCGAGCGGGGAATAGCGGGTATTGCCGGTATCGCCACCGTAAGTGGTCCACTGGCCGTTTTTCGCGCCGGATTGGGCCAAAAGCGCGGCCGCCAGCATTGCGGCAACAGGAAGGATGCGGAGAGCGGTTCGGTTCAATTAGCCTCCAGTCGAAGTTCCTGTTATATCGCAGAACCCAAAACCGATTGCGCGCGTAGAATTGATGTATGCTGCGGGCCGCGATTCTCTGCCTGATCGCAGCGTCTGCCTGGGGGCAGCGCTTCGACGCGGCGGAACTGCGCGTGAATCAGTCTGGTGAGGAGCGCTCCTCGGTCGATCTTACGAATGGCGTCCTGACCATGCGGAACGTGTCGCTTCGCATCCTGCTCGCCGAGCTATACCTCATGACGCCCGATGACATCGTGGGTCCTTCCTGGCTGAGTGACGTTCACGTCGACATTCTCGCCAAAGCTCCCTCGCACGATGCCTCCGACGCCGATCTGCGCGAAATGGCCAAAGCCCTGCTGCGCGACCGCATGAAGTTGGCCGCGCATATCGAGCCGCGCCCAAGATCGGTTCTGGCTCTCTCCATCTGGAAGGGCCAGCACAAGCTGAAATCCGACGCACCGCCCCAGCGGCCCGAAGATGCCGCGTGCCGGCGGCAATCCGCGGAAACGGGAATCAGATTCGTTTGTCAGCACATGTCGATGGCGGAGTTCGCGCACGAAATCCCGGAGATCGCCGGACGTTATACCGATCAGCGCGTTGTCGATCAGACCGGCCTCGATGGCTCGTGGCAGTTCAGCCTCGAGTGGACGTCCTTCGGCGATCTGGAGACCAACGGCGGGCTAACACTGTTTGCCGCTCTCCAGTCCCAGCTCGGTCTTCAGCTCGAAAACAAAAAGCTGCCGGTACCTGTACTCATCATCGACAGCATGGAGCGAACACCTGCGGAAAATTAGCTACAGGCGGGAATGCTTTCGGCTCGCCAGACGCTTCTTCACGTCAGGCCAGTACTCTTTAAGCAGGTTTGAAATCGAGTCCGTTCCGATCTGAGTAAACATGCGCTGCATGGTGGGTCGAAAGCCCACTTCGTCGGGATAGTAAGCATTGCCGATGGA
>JBEHZA010000037.1:0-19623 GCA_048497895.1 Verrucomicrobiota bacterium | reverse complement strand
CTACCGGTTCAACGAGAATTGGGGCGCCCGCATCTCGCATTTCTTTGAAGCCCGCGACGGTCATCTGGAAGAACAATACTACACGCTCTACCGCGATCTGCGCAGTTGGACCAGCGCGTTGACCGTGCGGATGCGTGAAGACAGCTTCGGGCATAAAGATTTTACCATTGCCGTGACTTTCTCGCTCAAGGCTCATCCGCGGTTTGGATTGGGCAGTGATTCGGTCACCCCTTCACTCTTGTTAGGCGGCTCTTAGAGCCTGTCGGAAACCGTTTCGCGTTGAAGTCCTGATTTTCACCAGTTCGGCGTTGCGTTGGGCCGTTTCCGGGTTTATAGGTAACTGGAGAAAGCCAAAGTTCGATTTTACGCCAAAATGACGAACCTTAGGGGAGGCGGGATACGCCAATTACGTTGGAGCGGTAGCAGCAAACTCAGGATTTTTGTCTGCCTCCTTGTCGGTTTTTTATTCTGCCTCCCGGCCCAAGCTGCACTTCAATTCGATGTTTTCCTCGGCTACGACAACATCATTCGGCAAGCCAACTGGTTTCCGGTTTCCTGTGAAGTTTTCAATGATGGCCCTCCATTCACGGCTGTTTTTGAATTCAGCAGCGAACAAGGCGGGCGTGGCCAGGTGCGGCGCATGACCGTGGAATTGCCTACCAATACCCGCAAACGTTTCGTGCTCCCGGTCTTTGGTTCAGCGGGAAATTATGCCTCCTGGAACGCGCGCCTGCTGGATGAGCGCGGTAAAGTTCGGGCGGAGCATTCCGGTTTGCGTGCGCGTCAGGACCTTGGCTGGGACAGCGTTCTGCTGGGCGCTTTGCCCCGCACTTTCGGCGGCTTGCCGGGTTTTCCCGATGCACGCAACAACCGTGGCGATATCGTGCCTCAGGTCGCCCGCCTGCAATTGGAGTTTTTTCCGGATTCGACGATCGCACTGGAAGGTCTGGATACGATTTATCTTAATTCGGAAAAAGCGCTGGAACTGAAGGCTAATCAGATTGGCGCAGTGCTGGGCTGGTTGAATGGCGGCGGTCATTTGATCATTGGAGTGGAACAGGCGACGGATATTACCGCCACACCCTGGTTGCGCTCCCTGGTTCCGGTCAGTTTCAACGGCGTGGTCAATGTGGCCTGCCAGGATGAATTTCAGCACTGGTTGCGCTTTGGCGGAGAGCAGGGCAATGACAGTGCCGGTGCTGGGCATCTATCTCGCGGCCGGGTCAGAAGCAATTCCACCGGCGGAGACATTTATCGGACCATCGGCTTTGATAAGGATTTTGAATCCGGTGAACTGCCTTTGGCCATCGTTAATCTGAAAGAAGGCCGCACGTTGTTTTCGCTCAGGGGACATCCCGTGGTAGTGGAGGCGAATCGCGGGCGTGGCAAAGTGACCGTGCTTACGTTCAGCCCCGAACGGGAACCCTTCCGCTCGTGGAAAAACAAAGGCTGGTTCTGGGCCCGTCTTGCCAATGTACCGCCGGAACTGCTGGGCAATAATGCCAATTATAACGGCTATAGCGGGCTAAGCCTCGATGGTGTGTTTGGCGCGTTGATCGACAGCCGTCAGGTGCGGAAATTGCCGGTCAGCTGGCTGTTATTGCTGCTGGTGATTTACCTGTTGGTGATTGGGCCGGTCGATCAATATTGGTTGAAGAAAATCAACCGGCAGATGCTGACCTGGATTACCTTTCCGTGTTATGTTGTATTGTTCTCCCTCCTGATTTATTGGATCGGCTTCATGCTGCGCGCCGGTGAAAGCGAATGGAACGAACTGCACGTCGTTGATATTTTGCCGCGCGGCGGTGAGCGCGTGGAATTGCGTGGCCGCACCTTTGCTTCCATCTATTCGCCTTCCAATGCCCGCTATGAATTGGCTGGCGAACAACCCGTTGCCACATTGCGCGGCGAATTCCTCGGCCAATGGGCTGGTGGCCAGGAAAGCAGTTCCGCCGTGGTGGATCAACGCGGTGACGGTTTTCGGGCGGACGTTTTTGTGCCGGTGTGGACCAGCCAGCTTTATGTCAGCGATTGGCTGCAACCAGCCGCTCCACCGCTGAAGGCCGGTTTGATCCGGAAAGGCGGCCAGCTCGAACTCACAGTGGAAAATCTTCAGGATCATCCAGTGACCAATGTGCATCTGGCTTTCGAGAGTGTGATTTATCCGCTGGGAGATTTGCCCGCGCGTCAGGTCAAAAAATTTGATCTCGCCAAAAACCGTTCTCAAAATCTTACCGATTTCGTTCGCCAGAATGCCGGTGATTTTCAATATGCCGTCCAGCAGCGCCGGAACACGTTCGGTGATAATCAGTCCGGCCGTTTGAACAACCCGCAGATGCGGACCATGGCCGCGACGTTTGTATCGTTACTGCCGGATTCCAATCAGAATCAGTACGCGAACCAGAATAATTTCATCGCGCCGCTCGGGTTTGATTTGTCCGGTTTGTTGCAACGTGGAGATGCCGTGTTGCAAGTCTGGGACAGCGGCCATGCCCCGGCGACGCCGGCGCTGAACCGGTTTACTCCGCGCCGTTCCGAGAAAAACACCTTGTTGCGTCTGGCGGTGCCGGTGACGACCGGAACTGCGCCTTGAATAAGCCCTTGAGGAATGATTTATGACCACTGAAGCTACCAGCAAAGTGCCCGCTGTTCATACGTTCGGCCTTACGCGCACCTATGGCGCCATGACCGCGCTTTCCAATCTGGACCTGACGGTCAATCAGGGCGATCTCTTTGGCTTTATCGGCTCCAACGGCGCGGGTAAAACTACCACGCTTCGTATTCTGGCGACCTTTCTTGCTCCTTCCGGCGGACGGGCGGAAGTCCTGGGGCATGACGTGGTGAGGGATGCCGATGCCGTGCGTCATGTGATCGGTTACATGCCGGATTTCTTTGGCGTCTATAAAGACATGGAGGTCACCGAGTATCTCGATTTCTTCGGCGCCTGTTACAAAATACCCTCCGCGAAGCGTGAGAAAACGGTGGGCGACGTGCTTGAACTGGTCGGGCTTTCCGAAAAGAAAGGCGCGTTGATTGGCGCGCTCAGCCGCGGCATGCAGCAACGTTTGGGTTTGGCCCGCGTCCTGATCCATGATCCGAAGTTGCTGTTGCTGGACGAACCGGCCAGCGGACTCGATCCCCGCGCGCGTATCGAAATGATGGCCATTCTTGAGGAACTCCAGCGTCTCGGCAAAACGATTATTATTTCTTCCCACATCCTCAGTGAATTGCAAAGTCTCTGCGACCGGGTGGCGATTATTGAGAAGGGTAAATTGATTTACAGCGGTCCCGTACAAGGTGTGCGCGATCAAATGGAGCCCGGCCGCATTTTCTGGGTTAAAGTCTCCGGCGATCCTGCCTGCGCGATTGAACTGTTGAAAACGCGCCCGGAAATCACCGAGGTTGCGCCCACGGACGGACAACTCAAGGTGACCTTGACCGATCACGAAACCGATCCGGCGTTCATCGCCGATACTCTGGTCAATGGCGGCGTGAAACTGGTCGGTTTGCGGGAGGATGAATTGGGCCTGGAAGAAGTGTTCCTGCGCGTCACCCGTGGCGAGACGCAGTAAGCAAGTTGGCTGGCCGCGGGTGAAATCGGAGCAGGGATTTACGGGATGCGGGTTGGAGGTGTTATGACAATCAACATATCCTGCTGGCCAGTAATTGTCCGCGAACTGCGCGCCGAAGCGCGCCGCCCGATGAATTATTGGCTGCGGATGTTCGTGGTGACGGTCACACTTGTGGCTTGGCTCCTGTTCGGTTTATTAAACGCCCAATATCCGACGACGAAAGCAGGAATACGCTTTCTCCATCTGCTTCATGTGTGCTTGTTTTGGGGAATTGCGATACTCGTACCCGTGATGACTGCGGATTGCATCAGCCGCGAAAGACGTGAAGGAACTTTGGGGCTGTTGTTTTTGACTCCCTTAACGGCTTCCGGTGTCGTCGTTGCGAAATGTTTCGTGCATGCGCTCCGGGCGGGAATGTTAATATCGGTAATGATTCCGCTGCTGACCGTGCCGTTTCTGGTGGGAGGGGTGGGATGGAAGCAGGTTTGCGCGCTTTTTTTGACGGATTTCAATCTGTTGTTGTTGGCGCTGGCTTCCAGCATTGGGGCCTCGGCTTTGTCGATTCACTGGTCACGTTCGCTACTGGCCACCGCCGTTTTCATGATTATTGGAGTGATTCTTGTCAGTGGTTGTTTTGGGATATTGTTTCTTTTGCCGTATTCTTCAAATCCCAGATTTAGTTTGGGCTTCGACCAGCTAATGGTGTATTCGCTGGCCGTCTTTAGCTCTTTAGACATCGCTACAGAACTGACCTTCACGCGGTACTCTCCCATGGACAGCACCCGGTATTTGCAAGCTGCTGGCTGGGCTACCTGCGTTTCTGCCGGTTTTTTATATATGAGCGCCAGGATTGCCTCCCAACGGGTGAGCCGTTCCTGGCAACCCGAACCGTTGTCGCCGCGTGCGCTTTGGTGGTGGAAGACTTTTTGCTCGCCGCAATTTTGGCGGGAATTTTTCCAGTGGCGGATGACCCGTGCGTTGGATCGCAATCCCATTTATTGGCTTTATGAGCGGTCGTGGAGTGGCCGGTTAACAAAGTGGGGATGGTGTTTGGTGATCCTCACGTTGGATACTTATTTAGTGGTCGATGTTAATTTTAGCGTTTTTTTGAAATGGCAGGGATACCTGGCCTTGGCCGTTTTGGTGGGGATGGCTTTCAGTGCGGCTGGCAGCTTCCATCAGGAAAAGCAAAACGGGGCTTTGGAATTGCTGTTGGTGACTCCCTTGCGGGAAAACCAGATTATTTACGGGCGGCTTTATACTCTCTGGAAATGTTTTTTTCCGTCGGCGTTTCTGCTCCTGCTCAGTTGGACGTTTATTTTGGGAGTGGGAGGCAGATATAATCTGGCTTCTGACAGCCGCATCATTTTTCTCATCGGCTGGCTGACTTTGCCCATCGTTGGTTTGTATTGGTCGCTACAGTCCAAAAACTTGCTGGTGGCGTTTTTGCAGACTTGCATTTGGGGGATTGTTCTTCCGTTTCTGCTCACAATTGTGGTCGGATTCAGGCACCCGGTTTTCCCGGTCGTACAGCAATTAATCACCGGAGGTGTGTTGCTCGGCTGGCTAAAAGAAAAGATCAGTGCGCGAAAGTTCATCCTCAGTTAAAAAATGAAACTTTATCAACCTGAGCAGACGAATCACGGCGTCAGATAAAGCTCGACTTTCCCGCCTCAGCCTTTGAATTTTAAAACGTCGTTATGACCGTTCTGCCCATTGTGGAAAGAGAATTGCGGGTGGCCGCGCGGCGCAAAAGCACCTATTGGGCCCGTGCCTTTGCGGCCTTCGTCAGCATTGTCATCGCCGGTTGGATCTTGCTGGCGGCGAGTGGCTCTGACACCTCGGCTTCTCTCGGTGGTTTTATTTTCGTGGTGCTCTCCAATTTTGCCTTTCTTTACTGTCTTTTTATCGGCGCTTTTATCACTGCCGACTGCATCAGTTCAGAGAAACGCGAAGGTACGCTGGGCTTGTTGTTCCTGACCGATTTGAAAGGGTATGACGTGGCCATTGGCAAGATCGTGGCTACTTCCATGAACTCCGTCTATGGCGTAATCGCCATCTTTCCCGTGCTGGCGATTCCCTTGCTGTTGGGCGGAACTACTCTGCAACAGTTTGAAACCATGGTGCTTGCTTTGGGCAATACGCTGTTTCTTTCGCTCACAACCGGCCTTTGGATTTCCACGCTCGGACGCAAAGAACTGCGGACCACCTTAGGGACGGCGGCCATTCTGTTATTTTTATTATTTGGCATGCCTTTGCTGGGTCTTTTGTACTCATGGCTGGTCGAAAATGCACCCACTCCTTCTGCGCCTACGGTGTTTTTATTGCCTTGCCCCTGGTACCCGGTCTATCTGAATTTGAATTCCAAATCCGCGACTGTCTTAAGCGATGCTTTTTGGTGGTCATCGCTCAGTCTGCATCTCCTTGGCTGGACGTTTTTTCTGCTGACCAGTGTGCGTTTGCCGCGGGTTTGGCAGGATAAATCAGAAAGCGTGCAGGTATTGCGCTGGCGCGATCGTTGGAAGCGCTGGAGCCTGGGAGAAACTGAGGACCGGAAATTATTCCGCGAGCGGATGCTGAATCACAATCCCTTCTTTTGGCTGGCGGCCCGTGATCGATTGAAACCGGCGCTGGTCTGGGTGTTTCTGGCGCTGGTCGGTTGCTGCTGGTTCTGGGGCTGGGTAGAGCAACGGCGGGAATGGATTGATATCGGTATTAGTTTCATCACCGGTTTTGTGCTCATCGTGGGCTTGAAATACTGGCTGGCTATCGAATCCAGCCGGCGGTTAAGTGAGGATCACCAAAGTGGCGCTCTCGAATTGCTGTTATCCACGCCCCTGGAAGTGAAAGATATTCTTCACGGCCAGATGCTGGCCCTGCAACGCCAGTTTTTAGGGCCCGTTTTGACCGTGGCTGCGGTGATCTTTATGTTCCTGCTCGCAGATGCCAATAATACCGAATGGGTCACGCTTTGTCTGGCTGGCATCGTCATGCTGGTGGCGGATGCGTATGTTCTCTGTTGGGTGGGCATGTGGCTAAGCTTGAAATCACGGCACAGCAATCGCGCGGCTGCCTCCACCATCGCGCGCGTGTTGATTTTGCCCTGGGTGGTCTTTCTAGGTGCGTTGACCATGCTTGCTCTCGTCAGCGTGCCGTTTCGCTATTCGCTCAATGGCCATATGGTCACCGGATTGTGGCTGGCGATTGGGCTGCTCAATGATTTACTGCTATTCAGTTGGTCGCGAAATGGCTTGATGAACGATTTTCGCAACATTGCCGTTCAACGGTTCGATCCGATTCACCATTCCGAGTCTGCCCGGTCCAGCGTATCCAAAAACCAAACGCCACCGCCGTTGCCTGCTTCGTAATATGAAGCCAACCGATTCGGCTGGCCGAAACCGCAGTGCCGTTCCAGCGAATCTGGTGAGAGGAACGAAGCCATGAGATTTTTGCCCATCGCCGAACGGGAATTGCGCGTCGCCGCCCGGCGGAAGTCCTCTTATCGACTGCGGATTCTGGCGGCGTTGGTGGCCATGCTCGTCAGTTCCGTTTTTCTCGGCCTCACCATGATGGGCGGAATTTCCCGGAATCCCGGCGCGATGATGTTTACGGTGCTGACGTATTACGCCTTCGGAATTTCCCTGCTCGCGGGCATTTTTATCACGGCCGATTCCCTGAGCGAAGAAAAGCGTGAAGGAACACTCGGCTTGCTCTTCCTCACGGATTTGCGCGGCTACGATGTTGTCCTGGGAAAATTTATCGCGCTCTCACTAAATGCGTTTTACAGCCTCATCGCCATGCTGCCCGTGCTGGCCATCACGCTGTTGACGGGCGGCGTCACCGGTGCGGAATTTGCCCGCGTGAGTCTCGCTCTGGTTAACGTGCTGTTTTGTTCCATGGCTGCGGGAATGCTGATCTCAACGTTCAGTCGCGATTTAGGGAAATCCTTTGCCGGAACCGCCCTGTTGCTGGGGGTTTTCTTATTTGGCGGCCTGATTCTCGATGGTCTTCAAAAAAGCGGGCCGATACTTTCCCTGGCGAGTCCGGCGTATGCGTTTAAAATTGGATTTGAAAATTATTTTCTGCGAAGTTCTGGAGATTTTTGGCTAACGCTTGCTATCTCACACGGAGTGGGTTGGTTATTCCTGGTGATCGCGAGCCTCGCGTTGCCGCACGTCTGGCAGGACCGTCCGCAACGCACCCGTCAATCCCGTTCATTCACGCTCACACCGAACGCGTCTCAGGCCAGAGCTCAGACGCGTCGCACAAGATTATTGGATCGGGACCCGATG
Organism: Verrucomicrobiota bacterium; assembly: GCA_048497895.1. Taxonomy (GTDB): domain Bacteria; phylum Verrucomicrobiota; class Verrucomicrobiia; order Limisphaerales; family JBEHZA01; genus JBEHZA01. The sequence goes on along the minus strand of JBEHZA010000037.1, from coordinate 11,759 downwards.
CTGTGGCTGATCTCCCGGGAAGGCGAATGGCACATTCTTCCATGGGGATTGGTCGTAGTGGCCTTGATGATCGGCGCGTTTTCCAACTTCGGAACCGGGCCGCGGTTTTCCGGCAGTATGATGGGAACCGGCTATCTGTTGCGCCTGGTGGTATTGTTGCCATTCAAGCTTATCTTTGCTCTGCAAGCCTGTCGTTTTATCGTCGATGCCCGGCGGACGGGGGCGTTGGAATTATTATTAAGTACTCCGTTGACGGTGAAGCAAATCATCGCCGGACAATGGCTGGCTTTGCGCCGGGTGTTTTTGTGGCCGTTAGTTTGCCTGTCTGCCTTGCTGGCCACTCCGCTGATCTATTTGATCTGGTTAGCGATTTGGCGGGGGACGCCTGAAATATACGGGCAATTTATGTCTTTGGCCTGGCTGGGCCTGCACCCCTTCGAGTTTGTCATGGATTTGCTTGCGTTGGGCTGGCTGGGCATGTGGCTGGCCTTGACCAGTCGTCGGCCGCAATTTGCGGCCGCTCATACGCTCCTGTTTATTGTGTTTTTACCGTCCATCGCCTTTTGCGTGCCGGTGGTTTGGCTGTTCGTGGATGTGGGGGTCATTCTCTGGGCGCGCGCCAAATTGCTCCAGCAATTCCGGGCCCGGGTGATGCAACAATATCAGCCCATTGTAGCTTCAAATCTGCCCCTCCCGGCACAGCGTCCACCTCCTTTGCCGCGAATCGGCTGATTACTGATCTTCCGCGCTGAATGTGGCGATGATCGGTCGATGATCCGACCCTTGTCCCCAATTCGGCAGGTTTAACACGTAAGTTCCTTCCGGCTTCCATTCGCGTGCCATGCCATGACTGATCAAGAGGTAATCAATCCGGCTATAGCTATCCTCCGTGCCATAATAATGAGTCCACGTGATATTTCTTGCGGCCTGTCCGGCATGTTCTCCGGGAAGCGTATCCCCGTTGCGTTCGGCGGGGCGGGTATCTACTAATGAAAACTTTCCCCGCGCAATAATCGTTTTGATGGCCTTTGAATTTTTGGTGTCATTGAAATCCCCGAGCACGATGAGATTGAGATTGGGTTCCGCTTTCAACCGGGCCTCGATTTTTTCCCGGAGCAGAATCGCTTCCTGTTCACGCATTTCTGCTTCGTCGGCGACGGCGATGGGCAGTTTGGATTTCAAATGAGCCGCGATCAGGGTGAATTGATAGTGCGGGTTGACCTGCACTTCCAGTTCGGCAAATCCACGGCTGACCCGCAACCGGCGGCCATTGAGCAAGTAGCTTTCATTCGTGTGCGGATGACGCGCCGTAAAGGGGAAACGGCTGAGCACGGCCACCTGAATATTCGTGTCAAAACCGCTGACGTGTTCCCAATAGGGCAGATCAAGCCCGCCTTGTTTCAAAGAATCGCGCAATTGCAGCAGCATGTTGGTGCCGCCCATTTCCTGTAACGCGAGCACGTCCGGTTTCATGGCGAGGATGCTTTCACGGATTTTCGCTTTGGCCTCCGCGGATTTGGCGGGCCGGGTGCCGGTCTTTTCCGCCAGATAATTTTCGACGTTGTAAGTCGCCACCGTAAAGGTCTCCGCGGCGGTCAGAGTTAGACCCCGTAAACAAAGCACCAGTAGTATCAGGCAGGGCAGGGGACGGAATAATCTCATGGCGGGTTGTTTTTAGAGGTTTGGCCAAACCGGAGTCAAAACCGAAGTGCGTTAATGAGTGATATTTCCCACTCGGAAAGCAGTTTTAAAAATTGTGCAACCTCTTGTTTGCAGGAGAGTTGCCGTGTTTGGCGAGGGTGGTAGTTGCAGAATATCTTTTTGCAAATCATGGAGAGGCTGCTAATTTGTGGCATGTTTCGAGCAACGGAAACGGTGGATGCAACCACCCCTGATGAACGTACGGTGAAAGCGAAAGCTCATTTGCACGACAAACAAAGCGAACGCGATCACCGGGAAATCCGCATTGATAAAGTGGGCGTGCGGGGTCTGCGTTTTCCCATCCAGATTCGTGACAAAGCCCGTTCGGTTCAGAATACCATTGCCACCATTGGCATGTATGTTGATTTGCCCAAGGAATTCAAAGGCACCCACATGAGCCGGTTCATTGAAGTGCTCAATGCCCATGGCAACATGGTTCACGTCGAGAATATCACGGAGATTCTCCACGCGATGCAGGCCAAGTTAAAAGCGGAAACCGCCCATCTGGAAATGGAGTTTCCCTTTTTCCTCGTTAAGAAAGCGCCGGTATCCGGCATTGAAAGCGTGATGGATTACACCGCGCGCTTCGATGCCACTGCGATCGGCAAAGAGATTGATTTTCTGCTGACTATTAAGGCCAGTGTGACGACGTTGTGCCCCTGTTCCAAAGCCATCAGCAAATACGGCGCTCACAACCAGCGTGGCACGGTGACGGTCCAAATCCGCTCCCTGAATGCCATCTGGATTGAGGACTTGATTGCCATGGTGGAAAGCTCCGCCAGCAGTGAGCTGTTTTCGTTGCTCAAACGGCAGGATGAAAAAGCCGTTACGGAACGCGCTTACGAAAACCCGGTGTTCGTCGAAGATTTAGTCCGCAATGTGGTGCTCAAATTAAACGCCCACCCGGAAGTGACCTGGTATAAGGTGGAGGCGGAGAATTTTGAAAGCATTCACAACCACAATGCCTACGCCTGCATTGAAAAAGGCTAGCCGTCAGGCCGGGATCTTTTTGCCATCCGCCTGACGGATGACGCGGTGGATTTCCATCAGCAATTGCTGGAGCGGCAGTCCCTTGCTCAAATATCCATTGGCGCCTTTTTCCATGGCTTCGCGCATCACGTCGTCCTGATAGCCGATGCCCGTGAGGAAAATCACCAGTAACTCCGGATGGTCCTGGCGGATTCTCTCCATGAGGTCCAGCCCGTCCATGTCTGGCATGACAATATCCAGAATAACCAGTTTGGGGGAAACCTCGTCAATCAATGCCAAAGCCTCCTGACAATTGGTGGTGGTGGCCACATTATAGCCAAAGTGCTTGAGGTAATCGGCTAGCGTATCGCAAATAGCCTGCTCGTCATCTATTACCAGGAGTTGTTGTCGCATCCGCTTCAATTTGCAGCAGGCTTTGTTCCATTCTCGTGAATGAAAAGGGGTTAGGACTCGCAGCTCCAGGAGATTGTTTCCTTTTAAGAGCGTGCTTTGAGGCTGGTTTAAGATTGTAATTGCTTTGTTATTAATGAGTTGAATCTCGAAATGTGAGGGTGAAAGGGGCTGAGCGGCGATTGGCCACAAAATCTGTTATTAAGCGATTATAGAGGCTGTTCGTTGGAATAAAGGCAGTTGAAAGCTCAAAAGTAGGTAAGCAATGAACCTGAAGTGTGTAATTTCAGGACAGCCGTACTCACCGGAATTGTCCCGCCGGAGTTCCCCTTTTTGAGCCGCCGGAACGACCGGAAAATCCCTCTGAAAATTGTTGAAGATTTTTGTGGCACATTTGCCGCTGTTTGCTACATTCACGCACTCTTGAACGGTCGTGGTTGCGACCAAAGCCGTTGAGAGAAGCTGTCTAACGGGAATTGCAACCCAATTTTATAGTTGTGACAAACAAGAAACCTGTAGCCAAAAAAGTCGTGGAAAAGACCGATAAAAAGGCCGTTGTCGTCAAGAAGCCGACAACTCCGGTGGCACCTGCCAAGGTGGGTGGGGTGGTTCGTTCTGCAACTTCGGCGGCGATTCTGGGTTCGACTGTCATCCACGCTGCGGACTCTGATTACACTCCCAATGGTCGCGTAAAGATCAAGCCGGAGTGGGTGAAATATCACCGCACGCTGTTGGAGCTGCGCGAGCGTTTGCTCGATCAGATGAATGGTTTGGCCAAAGAATCGGCCGAAGCCATTTCCAGCTACAGTCTGCATATGGCCGATTCCGGCACGGATAATTTTGACCGCGATTTCGCTCTGAGCCTGCTCTCGTCTGATCAGGACGCGATTTATGAAATCGAAGAAGCGCTCAAGCGGATCGAGAAATGTACTTACGGTGTTTGTGAATTGACCAACAAGGTCATTCCCAAGGCCCGCCTGGAAGCGATTCCCTGGACCCGGTTCACGGTGGAAGCGCAAGCGCAATTGGAGCGCGAAGGCGCCCTGCGTCAAAAACGCCTGGGAGCTTTGGGCTCGGTGGACAGCGCAGGTGCGCCGGAAATCGAAGAAGACGACGACGCCGAAGAAAAGCCGACGAAAGATAAGGAATAGTTTATGCCAAGAGAAATTGTTACCATCGAGTGCACCGAAGCCCGCAAGGAAGGCAAATCGCCCTCCCGCTACACCACCACTCGTAACAAAAAACAACAGACGGAAAAAGTGGAACTGATGAAGTACAACCGCTTCCTCCGCCGTCACACGTTGCACCGCGAAATTAAATAACTTTTATGCCTCGTAAGAATAATACGGAAAAGTCCGGTTCCAGCCGTAATGGCAAGGGCCGCAGTTCCTGGAACGAAGTCCGCACTCCTCGGCCCAAGCCCAAGATCGATTTCACCATTGACGCGCTTGATTTCAAGAACGTCAACCTGCTCCGGCAGTTCGTGACCGATCAAGGCCGCATTTTGCCGCGCAAATATACGGGTCTGCCGGCTCATTATCAACGCAAACTGACGAACTCGATCAAGCTCGCGCGTCAGATGCTGTTGATGAAGTAATTCTCCGGAACCTCCGGTCCATTCTGGGTCGGAGGTTTTTATTGTACTTCAATTGCAAACTGTTTGCAAAAAGTTTCCGGCAGTGTATCTTCTTCGTATGAAACCCATTTGGACTTCGCTCTTCGCGGGCCTGGCGATTTGGCTGGGGTCCGGTGCGGACGTTCAAGCGGAAAAGCTCAAGGTGCTCACCAGCTTTTTGCCGGTGTATTGTTTCACGGTCAATGTGGCGGGCGATCTGGCGGAGGTCGAAAATTTGCTTCCGCCCGGCGTTGGCCCGCACGATTACCAATTTACCCCGAAGGATCGCCGGAAATTGGCCAAGGCTGACTTAATCGTGATCAATGGGCTGGGGATGGAATCATGGCTGGAACGGGCGTTGCAAGCGGGCGACCACAAGCCCGTCGTGGTGGAAATCTCAGCGGGTTTGAACAAGGAACTCCTGCACAGTGCCGAGCCAGAGGGCAAGGAGTCAGAAGCCGGGCATCATCATGAATTGAATCCGCACGTGTGGTTGGACCCATTGCTGGCAGTTCATGCGGTGACGAATATTCTGGTGGCTCTGCAAAAAGCCGATCCGGCGCACGCTGCTGGTTACGCGCGCAATGCCGAAGGCTTTGTTCAACGTTTGGAGAAATTGGATGCGGAAATCAGGGAAGGGTTGACGCCGGTGCGCACCAACAGTTTTGTCACCTTTCATGATGCGTTTCCTTATTTCATCCGCCGGTATCAATTGAATTTGGCGGGCGTTCTGGAGGAAACCCCGGAAGTCAGTCCGTCTCCGCGTTATTTGGCGCAGTTAAGCGGGAATATCCGCCAGCGCAAGGCTCGCGCGATTTTTGTGGAACCGCAATTTCCCTCCACGCTGGCGGAGCAATTGGCCAAAGATTTGAAAATCAAAATCGGCACCCTTGATACCATGGAAATCGGGCCGCAAACGCCTTCCGCGTATGAAGAGATCATGCGCCGGAACCTGCGGGTGCTACAGGAGACCCTCAAATGAGCACCTGCCGTTGCGGACATTCACATAAAGAGGAATCCGAGATCGCGGTCGAAGTGCAGGGCGTAAAGGTCGCCTTCGACAACCAGCCTATCTTGCGCGGTGTGGACATGCACATTCCCAAAGGGCAGGTGGTGGCGTTGATCGGGCCCAACGGGTCCGGCAAGACGACGTTACTGCGGTGCCTACTGGGATTGCAAAAAGTGGATGCCGGCCAGATTCGGATTTTTGGCGAACTGGATAATCAGCGGGCCTTGAAGCGTGTGGGCTACGTGCCGCAGAAACTCGCGCTGGAACGCAGTTTCATTCTCAGCGTGCGCGAATTTTTATCTCTGCGTCTGGAGGCTACTCAGAATTGGTTCTGGCAAAGCCGCCGCCAAATCGATGCGGCTATTTGTGAGACGCTTGCGGAGATTGGGGTGGAATCGTTGTTGAACCGGCCGTTGGCCCAACTTTCCGGCGGGCAATTGCAACGCGTTTTAATCGCGTTCAGTTTGCTCAAGAATCCGGATTTATTGCTGTTGGATGAACCGACCGCCGGAGTGGACACTCCGGGTGAAGCGTCGTTTTACGATCTGATTACCGGGATTCACCGCAAACACAAATTAACCGTCGTGCTGGTGTCTCACGATCTCTCCATGGTGTATAAGCACGCCAGTTGGGTCTATGCGTTGAACGGGGTGATTTGCTGTGAAGGTCCGCCCGAGCATGTCATGAATGCCGAGTCTTTGAAAGAAGCCTACGGCATCCACGTTTCACCGTATCATCATCACCATGTTCACTGAAGATTTCATGCAGCGTGCCTTGCTGGCGTCGCTGTTCTTATGTCCGTTGTGCGCGTTATTGGGCGTGTTTGTCACCGCGCGCAAGATGTCGTTCTTCAGTGAGACAATTGCACATGGCGCCCTGACCGGCGTAGCTCTCGGCATTTGGCTGGGCATTTCGGAATTGACGATCACCGTGGTGCTGTTTGGTCTGTTGGTCGCAGCGGCTATTCTCTGGTTGCGCGAGCACACCGATTTGCTGACGGATACCATCATGGCGCTCTTGCTTTCAGGGTCCATTTCCGTCGGCGTTATTATCCTGAGCATGTTAAAGGGGTATCGCGGAGAGATTCAGCAGTATTTATTCGGTGATATTCTGGCCGTGCGTCCCGTGGATGTCTGGCTGTCAGTCACGTTGTTTGCGGTCATCAGCCTCGGTATTTTTTCACGGTTAAGCGCATTGACGTTGATTACGGCGCAGGAGGAATTGGCGCACGTCTGTGGGATTCCCGTAAAACGGCTGAATTACCTGTTCATCCTGGTTTTGACGATCACGGTGGCGTTGAGCATCCGGTTGCTGGGCATTATGCTGGTAACGGCCCTGCTGGTGATTCCACCGGCAGCCGCCCGCAATGTCAGCCGGAATTTGCGGCAGCAGATACTGTTCAGTTTATTGGCCGGGACAATTGGTGGCTTTGTGGGCATCGTGGCCTCCTATCAACTGAATGTGCCCAGCGGTCCAGCCATCGTGTTAACCTCGATCATTTTGTTTTTGGGTTCATTGGTGATTCGCTGGTCGCGCAAAGAAAAAATGCTGGTGGAAGCCCGCTCATGAAAAAGCATCCACACGATTGTTCCAGTCATTCGCACGGCCCCGGTTTGTCCGATCTGACGGCGCATCTGCGCAAGCAATCGCGGAAGGTGACTGGCCCCCGGCAGGCGATTTTGGAAGTGCTGCACCGTCATCCTCACCCGATGACGAATAAAGAGATTTTTGCGGAACTGCCGGCTGGCAATTGTGATCTGGCAACGATCTACCGCTCCATGCACATGCTGGAGAGCATGGGGCTGGTGAAACGGTTTGATTTTGGTGATGGCGTGGCGCGGTTTGAATTAGTGGGAGAAGGAGAAGATGCCCACCACCACCATCTCATTTGCACGCGCTGCGCGGAGATTGTGGAAATCGACGAATGCTTCCAACGGGACCTGGAGGATTCCATTGCTGCCCGACACGGATACCAGGCAGTGACTCACAAACTGGAATTTTTCGGCGTCTGCCCGCAGTGCCAGCGGACGGGAAAAAAATAACGTCCGGATAAAACGAAAAAGCCACGCTCGCGCGTGGCTTATCAATTTCAAGGAGTTAAAAGGATTAAGCTCAAGTCTGAGCCTCCTCCAGCCAATCACCCAGATTCATTAACTGTTTTACTTTACGACGTTCGTAGCGGTTTTTCTGGGATTTTTCGGGCCGGTCGGCGACCTGCCGGAAGGGATGCTTGGTACTGCGAACTACTTCGGAGATAACTTCCATAGATTTGGTCATAGGCTTATCTTTCCTTTCAATCACCCATGAAGCGTAAACAATGCCAACTTTGATCCGATGGCGCTGGAATTGATTTTATCAGCGAAGTTGACACTTTTTCATGGAGATTTCGACGCTTACCATAGCCGTTTTTCACCAGAATTCAAGTCGGGTGTGAACTTTTTTTTACATTCGGGTAAAATTCTGGCAACGAAACCCGTGGCTCAATCTGTTCAGCGTGCCGCGCTCTGAAACACAAACATGCCGGAACGCCATTCTTTCTCCACCTGATCCCGCACCAACATCAGCCCGGCTTTTTCGTAAGCCGCTTGCACCCGCTCGAATTGAGTGCTGAGAATTCCCGCCAGAATGAGCTTCCCGTGCGGTTGGAGGCGGTTCTTGATCTTGCCCGCTTCCGCGACTAACAAATCAAAAATCAAATTCGCGCACACTACGTCATAAAGTTTTTCCGCGCGCTTCGGGAGCTTCAGCAAATCCTGTTGGCGCAACTGAATTCGCTTTTCCACTCGATTGACTTTGGCGTTTGCCGCAGCCACCCGCACCGCTTCCGGATCGAAGTCAAAGGCTTCTACCGGCGCATATCCCAGCTTGACGGCCGCAATCGACAAAATTCCCGAGCCGGTGCCCATATCCAAAAACGATTGTTTTGCGCCCGGTTTTCGTGCGGCGACAATTTCCTGCAAACAAAACGAGGTCGTTGCGTGATGGCCAGTGCCGAAACTTAATCCGGGGTCCAGGATCACCAGTGCTTGTCCCGGTTTTGGCTGGCGACGATTCCAACTGGGCTTGATCAGCAGTGCCTGGCTGATTTCCAGCGGCTTGAAATGCTTTTTCCACGACTCTGCCCAGTCCTCACGTTTGATGAGTTTGCTGGTGATAACACCGGGACCAATGTCCAGCCCGCATTCTTTAATGAAGGCCAGGCCCGTTTTGAGCGCGGCCCGCCGGGCCGGTGTCCATTCGGCGCTTTTGGCACACTGCACTGTAACTTTGGTTTCTTTGGTCTCCTCGTCTGTGTAAACGCTCGGTGGATTGGCAAAATATCGGCCCATCAGTTCCACCACCGCCTCCTCGGCTTCCAGGGTGGTTTGAATGGCGACCTGACGGAGCGTGGTGGTTTTCATCGGTGGTCACGCCAGGGCGTGAAGTTCAGCAGTTCAATTTCGGTCATTACCGGGTGATGTTCCACCACGGTTACACTGGCATATTCGATTTGCATCCGGGCCATTTTGGTAATTGGCAGGTCCAGAAGGATCGATAACAGCATGCGAATGACACCGCCATGGCAAACCACCGCCACGGATTTGCCAGCATGTTGCTGAATAATTTGTTCCAGGCACGGTTGCAAACGCGCCCGGAATTGTTGAGCGCTTTCTGCGCCCGGTATGGCGGCCTGCTCCATTTTATCGAGCCAATCAAACGCGCTGACCTGGAATTTTACTTTCACTTCCTCCCAGTTGAGCCCGGTCCAATCCCCAAAATCCACTTCCCGCAGGTCATGCACAACGGTGGGTTGATGGCCATTTTTGGCGAGCAACGGGGCAAGCGTTTGTTGCGCCCGTTTCATGGAACTGACATAAACCGCATCCAAATGCGTGGCCTGAAGATATTCCGCCAGCGCGTGCGCCTGTTCATAGCCGCGCGGGGATAATTCCATGTCAATCCGGCTGCCGCCAAACACGCGATGGTAACGCGTTTCGACTTCGCCATGACGCAACAGATACAGGCGGGTGGAAGAAGGCAATTTCACGGCTGCAAAATGAATCGGTTAAACGGCGCTGACCGCTGCCTGTTGGGCCGCCAGCAATTCCCGGATGCCACTCTTGCCGAGGGCCAGCATGGCCGCCAATTGATCTTCGGTGTAAGTGGATTCTTCCCCGGTGCCTTGAACTTCCACGAACTGGCCATTGCCGGTCATGACGAGGTTCATATCCACCTGGGCAGCGACATCTTCGACGTAGCAGAGGTCCAGGACCGGTTGACCGCTCACGATGCCGACGCTGACGGCGGCCACGTGGTTCAGGATGGGGCTTTCCTTGAGTTTGCCTTCCTTGATCAATTTCTGGAAGGCGAGATTCAACGCCACAAAAGCGCCGGTGATGGCCGCCGTGCGGGTGCCGCCATCCGCTTGCAAAACATCGCAATCCACCCAGATAGTGCGCGCACCCAGCTTTTCCAAATCCACGGCAGAACGCATGGCGCGGCCAATCAACCGTTGGATTTCGGACGAACGGCCATCAATTTTACCCTTGGAAATATCGCGTTGTTTGCGGTCCAGCGTGGAGTAGGGGAGCATGGAGTATTCAGCGGTAACCCAGCCGCCAGTGACGCCTTGTTCCTTCATCCAGCGCGGCACTTTGTCTTCGATGGTGACGCCGCAAATGACGCGGGTATTGCCCCACTCAATCAGAGTGGAACCCGTGGCATACGGGGCGATGTGGTTTTGAAAACGCAACGGACGCAATTGATTGCTGGCGCGGCCATCGGCACGGATAAAAGTCGGGTTCGACAAAGTGTCTGACATATATGACCGGGATGTTACGAAGGGTTGGCGAGGGGAGCAACGCCGAAAAAGCGTTCCCGCCAGTTTTAAGGTGACGAGCAGCTTCGCCAGACGGTTGTTTTTTCCATCGTCATCCGGCGAGAGGTTGTAATACTTTTAGTGGATGTTGTCGGAAAAACCATGGAAACCGGAAGCGGTGCTGGATTTGCTGGCGAGGCTGTTATTAGGCGTCGCGCTCGGCACTCTGGTCGCGCACTTCCTGATCCCGGCCGAAACTGCAAAAACTCCGGCCGGTATGCAGTTATCTTTATTTTATAGCATGATCTGCATGCACGGCGTTTCCCTGCTGGTGATTGTCATGTTTCTGCGTGACCACGGAATGGGATGGGTGGAAGCATTTGGTTTTTCCCGGCCGGGTTTGGGGCGGGCGATCGGGTTGTCCCTCGGCACAGTGCTTGTGATTGTCCCGTTCACCTGGTTCTTAAGTGAGCTGTCCGTCCGGGCCATGCAAGTGGTGCAGGTAAAGCCAGTCGCCCAAACGATTGTACAGACTTTGCAAAAGACTGAAACCTTTGACGCCCGGCTTTATCTGGCGGTAGCGGCGATTCTGGTTGCCCCGGTCGTAGAGGAAATATTGTTTCGTGGAATATTTTACGCGGTTATCAAGCAGCGTGGTTTTCCGCGGCTGGCCTTTTGGGGAACCTCGATCCTGTTTGGCCTGACGCATGCCAATGCTATGACGTTTATCCCTTTAACAGTCTTTGCGATGGCTCTGGCCTGGCTTTATGAACGCACCGATAATCTGCTCGCTCCTATCCTTACCCACAGCCTGTTTAACTTGATCAATTTTCTCTTTTTGATGAATGCCCAAAAGTTGACCAAAATCATTCCCGGCGCATCATGAACGAGTTTGAGTTAATCCAACGTTTAACCAAAACGCTGCCTTCAGGCGAAGGTGTGGTCGTGGGTGCGGGTGATGATTGCGCGGTGCTGGATTTAGGCGTGCCGGACCGATTGGTTCTATTCAAAACCGATGCGGTGGTGGAGGGGATTCATTTCACCCGGGAGACGCCACCGGAAAAAGTTGGGCGCAAAGCTCTGGCGCGTTGCTTGAGTGACATTGCCGCTATGGCGGGCACGCCAACGCACGCGTTGGTCACACTGGCTTTGCCGCGGGAGTTTGATCAAAAAAAAATAACTGCATTGTCAATCGGTAATGCAACAGCCGAGATGTACGGACAAACTTTTAATTTCTCATATAATGCTAATGCAGC
>JBEHZA010000036.1:0-19765 GCA_048497895.1 Verrucomicrobiota bacterium | reverse complement strand
GATTTTTTTACACAATTCAAGGCCATCCATTTCGGGCATCATCCAATCGCTGACAATGACTTGAACCGGTTCGCGAATCAGAGCGTCCCAGGCCTCTTTGCCGTCACTTGTGCTGATCACCGTATGACCGTAATTCTCCAGCGCAGTACGTAGAATCTTCTGAGAAACCGGATCATCTTCGGCAATGAGAATCTTCATATTTAAATGTCAACTACCCCAAATATAGCACTTAAAGTGAAAATCGTTTCCCCATGGAGGCTTCGCCCAGGGAATGACCTTGTCGCCAGCGCTCGAATCAGGCCATGTCAGCTTCTGCCTTAAGTATGTAGGTAAGCGCTTTGACCGCTAATTCCATAAAAATAAAGGGCTTCGCAATCAGGTCATTGCCACCGGCCAGCGTTGATTTGGCCCGGTTTTCAAAATCTGACATGCCGGTCACAAAAACCACCGGAGTCTTTTGATTATTGGGCAAGGCCCGGAGCTTTTGACACAACTCAAAGCCGTCCATGACCGGCATATCCACATCCAGAAAGATCAGGTCGAATTTATTTTCAGAAAGCATGGATAAAGCGGCTTGAGGATTATCCAGGCTGAGACACTTGAGATTTGCCTTGTCGAGCGCGTGGATAACGGCCCGGCGCGAAATCATTTCATCATCAACTACCAGAATATTCGGAACAAGCGGTCGGTTGGATTCCAATTGGCTTCCGCGTTCGATCATCATGACCAACTGGTCAATCGTCAGAGTAACCGTGCGCAAGACAGAAGGCGTGATATTCTCCGGCTTGTCATAGATTTCTTTCAGCAAGGCTTCCAATGCCACCGAAAGCCGGGAAAGGCGGTTCATACCCGCCATCGCCGCATTGCTCGTCAAAGAACGGATTTTACGGCTCAAATCAGCCAGGGCAGTTTTACGAGCGGCTTCCTGGTCTGCTTTCACCAGTTTATGCGTCAGATTACGCAGTGCCGTAATTGTTTCCGGGCCTGAATCCGTAAACGTTTTTCTGATTTCTTCCTGAAAAGCGATATCCGTTTGCGCACTCGAAACCGGCGCGACCGAAGGCGGAGCCGTCTGATTCGGCGGCATGGCCATAAAAAACGCCGTGCCTCCGCCTTGCGGCATCGGCGTGCCCTGCGCGTAGAAAAATCCAGTATTACCGGAAGGAGGAACTGCTTGCGGAGGCGGAGCAACCGGCGCCGCTGGCGCAAACATTTTCTCGATGATCTCCATCATCAATTTGGGCGTGCACTCCGATTTTGAAATACATTTGGTGGCCCCGGCTTTCCACGCATCCTTCACCATGCTTGCCATGTACGAATTGGAAACGACAATGACCGGCAAGGATTTAGTTTCCGGCTGTTCACGCAATTTCTTAATCACCTCCACGCCGTTCATTTTCGGCAACATTAAGTCCAATTGCACGACATCCGGTTGATAGCTCTTGATCTTGAGCAAACCAAATTCACCGGTGGAGGCTGACTCCGCATCATACCCGGAAACCTGATACTTGTTGCGGTAAATATTCGCCACGACAGGATCGTCTTCAATGATGAGGATTTTTTTCATAACAAGAGCACCCACCAACCAAATTCCTTCTAGCCACCGTTTCTCCGCAAGAGCACTTGCGTCTTCAGGATATACATTAATGCCTTAACCGCCAACTCCATAAACGCAAAAGGTTTTCCAATCAGGTCATTCCCCCCACTCAGGGTTGATTGGGCGCGACTTTCAAAATCGGTCAGGCCCGTAACAAAGACTACCGGTGTTTTCTCATATCCCTCAATTTGACGCAAGGTCTTGCAAAGCTCGAACCCATTCATACCCGGCATATCGACATCCAGAAAGACCAGGTCAAACCGGTTATCCCGCAGCATTCCCAAGGCCATTTCCGGGTCCGGCAGGCTGATACACTTCAAGCTGGCTTTCTCCAGGGCAAAGACAATCGCCCGCCGCGAAATCGGCTCATCATCGACCACCAAAATCGCGGGTGATGGCAGTTCCACTGCCTCTTCCTGCGCCGGGTCCACGTATTTCACCAGGTCTGCCAGAAAATCGATGGTTTGCGCCAAAGTCCGGATACTCGAAGGATTAATGCTTTCGGGTTTATCCAGCATTTCCCGGACAAATGCCTCGAAAGCAGAACTCATCCGGGCCGCCGTAGTCAACCCCACTACCGCCGCACTGCCCGTGAAGGTGCAGGTCCATTGATAGAGTTCGCGCAACCCGGCAACCCGGGCATCACCTGAGCTTTTGGTGATCGCCAGCATTTGCGCCCGCATCCGCCCGATCATCTGGACGGATTCAGCCAGAAAGCCGGCTTGTAAATTTTCTTGAAAAGTCATCTCGGCCACGCTGCCGGAATTGGTCAATACCGGACTGGTCGGAGGCGGCGGCGCCACCGGAGGCGGCGGTTCCACCACGACCGGTGCGGGCTCGGGAATAGCCATCAGAATCGGCCAGATTAATTCCACCATCACTTTCGGAGTGCACTCTGATTTGGAGAGGCATTTATTTGCTCCTGCCCGCCAGGCATCCTGGACGACCTGGGGCACATAAGAGTTGGATAAGACAATGATGGGTAAAGTTGTGAATTCCGGATCTTTCCGCAGCCGTTTGATCACCTCCACGCCATTCAACTTCGGCAGCATTAGATCCAAAACCAACAGATCGGGCCGGAACTTTTTAACCTTGAGCAATCCGATTTCTCCGTCGGGCGCCGATTCCGTCTGCCAGCCTTCGGCTGAGAATTTATTTTGATAAATGCCGGCGACAATCTTGTCGTCCTCGATGATCAGAATCTTTTTCATCTTCGGTGGGCTGGTTATTTTGTGGTCAGCTTGTGTAAATAATCATGCAGATAAACATCCAATTCCCTAAGCCCCTTCTCCACCTGATCGCACAGTTCTGGCGCCAGGGTTAGATCCGAACGATGCCCCGCCACTTCCAAATCCCGAAACGGCTTCAAAACCGCAGTCATTCCGCAAGTAGCGCTGGCGCCAGCGGCACTGTGAGCAACCCGTTCCACTTCCCGGGCATCGCCACTGGCAATTCCCGCTCGAACGCGGGCCAATTGCTCGGCGGCCTGCTGCAAATAAAGCTCTATCAGTTCGCGCGCGGCAGACGGATCACCATCAGAAAAATCTTCTATCCGTTCCAAATCTGCGGGCGGATCTTCTACTTTGGAGGAACTCTTTTGCCCGGTGGCCTGGCTCTCCACGACCTCCTGCCCCTTGATTAGCGCTCCCCAATGCACGATCGCCGCCTGCAAATTCTCCGGTCGAACGGGCTTCGCAATATAATCGTTCATGCCTGCTTCCAGGCATTTTTCACGATCGCCCTGCATGGCATTCGCCGTCATGGCGATGATAGTTTGCTTTCTTCCAAACAGAGCCGATCCCGGCTCCGTTTCCATGGTGCGTATGCGTCGGGTGGCTTCCAATCCGTCCAGTTCCGGCATTTGCACGTCCATAAATACCAGATCGAAACGCTTGCGCTTCAAAGCATCGATGGCTTCCAGTCCGTTGGCCGCTGTGTCTGGCCAATAGCCCATTTGCTTGAGCAACCGCATCGCCACTTTCTGGTTAATGACATTGTCATCCACCAATAAAACGTGCAAAGGCAAGCGGTTGGCCAGCGTCGTATCCAGCTTGGGTTCAATCGCAGCCTTCCGGGAGGTCTCTCCGGCCATTCCCACAGCCTTAGCCATAGCAGCCTGGAGCTGGCCGGGCTTGATGGGTTTGGAAAGACAGACGTTGAAGATCGACATATCCATGCCCGGATGGTGAATGCCGGCAGAGGTCAGCAATACCAGCGGCAATGTTTCGTAGCCCGGTTGAGCCCGCACAATCTTTGCCAATTCCACCCCGTCCATGCCCGGCATCCGTAAATCCAGCACCGCCAAATCAAAATGCGGATCCGTTTTCAACCATTTCAAGGCTTCTTCGTAACCCTCGGCTTCGCGGGATACCAACCCCCATTTGCGGGCGTGTAGATTCAGGATGCGCCGATTGGTCGCATTATCATCCACCACCAGCAGACGCAACCCAGCCAAAGATGCCGCTTTGCCAACGGCCTCCACTTCCTCCGGAGCCGGAACCACAACAGCCGGGATAGTGAAAATAAAGGTCGTGCCCACGCCAGCCTGACTCTCCACCCAAATCTTTCCACCCATCAATTCCAATAGACTCTTGCAAATGACCAGCCCCAAACCGGTCCCGCCAAACTGACGGGTGGTCGAGGTATCAACCTGGCTGAAGGCTTTAAATAAGCGGGATAATTTATCCTGCGGAATGCCAATGCCGGTATCCCGCACGGCAAATTGCAGTTCCCATACGCCCTGTTGAGTCATCAGCCTGGCGCCATCGACGATCGAAACGGTGCCGTTATTCTCCGCTGTTGCCGCCGGATGTCCTTTTACTTCAATCAATACTTCTCCGGAATTGGTAAACTTCACCGCATTGCTGACCAGATTGACCAATACCTGCCGGAGTCTCGTCACATCCCCAACCACCGAAGCCGGCACCCCTTCTTCAATATGGTAAGCCAATTCCAGTTGTTTTTCCGAGGCCCGTTGGGAAAGCAAATCGAGCGCATCTTCGATGCACGCGGCAATTTCAAATGGCTGCTTTTCCAACTCCAGTTTGCCCGCTTCAATTTTTGAAAAATCCAAAATATCGTTAATAATTTCCAGCAATGAATCCCCACTGCTGCGAATGGTTTCCACCAATTCCCGTTGGTCCGGATTCAAGGGGGTTTCCAGCAATAGTCCTGTCATGCCAATCACCCCGTTCATCGGCGTGCGGATTTCATGACTCATGTTGGCCAGAAACCCGGTCTTGGCGCTGGCCCCAGCTTCGGCCTCGCGCCGTGCCCGGACCAAATCAGAATTAGCCTGACTCAATTGGTCTTGAAGAATTTTCGCCCGTAGAATCGCCCGCACCCGAGCCCGGAGTTCCGCTACTTCAAACGGTTTAGTGATATAATCTGCGGCCCCCAGTTCAAACCCGCGCACCTTGTCCGCAGTGCTATTCCAAGCGGAAAGCACAATGACCGGCGTGCTGAGGGTTTGCTCATTGTCCTTGAGCTGTTTTAACAATTCGAAGCCGTTAATGTCCTGCAAACCCAAATCCAACAGGATTAAATCCAAAGGCTGTTGCTTAGCCAGAGCGAACCCATCGCGGCCATCAATGACTCCGGCAACGTTAACATTACATCCACGCAGAGCATCAACGATGGTCCCTTGAATCGCCGGATCATCATCGATCACCAGAATTTCAAATTTACCCGCTATCATGCTCGTGCCATTTCCCGTCATTGATCTCTGCAAGAATCAAAAACGCCCAGCCCTGTCATTTTTCTTTCTCGATTATCAGAATCTGCCGAACTTTCTCATATTCTTCCAGCAATTGTTTCACCAACTCTCCGGTTCCTTCCAATTTCCCGGCCCGGGCCTTTTGATCCAGTTGAGCGCAAATTGCAGCCAATACACGCGCCCCCAGGTTGCTGGCGCTCCCTTTCAAGCTATGAGCGCCAGCGTGCAGCCGGCTCGCATCGCCCGCTTCCACTCCGGTAGTGACTTGTTGAACCTTGTCAGGCGCATCCCGCAGAAATAAATCGATTAACTCAGCCACTGGATCAGGCTGACCCGGCTCCCGTAATTCACGCAGCGAGGCGATAACGGATAAATCCAGGGACTCAACAGTTGCCACCGTCACTGTCGCCTTGCCCTCTGGCGCAGCTTGCGTGGGAACCCGGCATAAAGCAGCCCCTAACTCTTCAATCTGAACCGGTTTGGTGATGTAATCATCCATTCCGGACGCCAAACACTCCTCGCGATCGCCATCAAGAGCATTGGCTGTCATGGCAATAATATAAATCCGATGTCCCTCCGCTTCAATTAACCGATGGTGTTGCTCGCGCTGACGAATTTCCCGGGCTGTCTGGTAGCCGTCCATTTCCGGCATATGGCAATCCATCAGCACCACATCGTACGGGATATGCGTCAAAGCCTCGATGACTTCCATGCCGTTTACCGTCGTATCCGCATGATAACCTAACTTGCGCAATTGCAGCAGGGTAACCTTCTGATTCACCATGTTATCCTCCGCCACCAGAATCCGCAGATGCTTTTTCGGCGCCGGAATTGCCTCCCCGTCTTTTAAATTGGCCGGAGCGATCAGATTTGCCGCCATGCCTGCGGGTACATTTCCAGTAACCACATTCACCAGAGTGTCAAACAAGCGGGACTGCTTTACCGGTTTAATCAGGTAAGCCGACAGGCCGGCCTCATCCAGCACCCGTTGCTCCAGCCGGTGTCCCAAGGAAGTCAGCATGATCAACCGGGGTGAACCAAAAGTCGGATCGGTCTTGATCCGCCGGGCAAGGGTCATGCCGTCCATTTCCGGCATTTGATAGTCCAGTATTGCGACCGACAAGGGTGTGCCCTGGCTATGCTCACGCCGTAATAATTCCAATGCCTCGGGACCGCTGGCCACACTGCAATTCGTCATTTTCCAGGCCTTCGTCTGCAATTGGAGAATCTGACGATTGGTCGCATTGTCATCCACAATCAACACCCGTAAGCCAATCAGATTTGCTGCTCCCGGCCTGATGCCTGCCGACGGCCACGGCTGCTTTTCCAGCGACAAGGTGAACCAGAACGACGAACCTTCGCCCAAGCGGCTATCCACTCCGAGAGCTCCCCCCATGAGTTCAGAAAGTTGCTTGGAAATCGCCAAGCCCAAACCAGTGCCACCGTATTTACGGGTTGTCGAACCGTCTGCTTGTGTGAAGGCCTGAAAAATTTTCCCGCGCACTTCTTCACCGATCCCGATCCCGGTGTCGGTAACCGTAAATTTCAAATCCACCTGCGTATCGGTATCTCCCGTTTTTTCAACCCGGACAACAACCTCACCTGCCTCCGTAAATTTCACTGCATTTCCGACCAGATTGATAAGCACCTGACGCATCCGTCCCGGATCACCCCGCAAATCAATGGGCACATCCTCCATCACGATGGAAGCCAGCTCAATGCCCTTATCCTGCGCCCGCTGAGCCAACAACTCCACGGTGCTTTCCACCACTTCGCGCAAATTGAAATCGATCTTTTCCAGAATCAGTTTTCCGGCCTCAATCTTGGAGAAATCGAGAATATCATTGATGATATTCAGCAACGCATCTGCGCTGGACCGGACAGTCTCGCTGAAATCCCGTTGCTCGGATGATAACTCCGTTTCCAACAACAGACCGGTCATGCCAATAATAGCATTCATTGGCGTGCGGATTTCATGGCTCATGGTAGCCAGAAATTCGGATTTAAGCCGGGCGGTTTCAAGCGCAGCATCGCGCGCCAGTGCCAACTCCTGTTCCGCATGTTTAAGGGCGGTAATATCACGGGAGATGCCAATGATACCTGTGACGTGACCAGCCCGGTTCCGCAACGGCACTTTCGTTACCGAAGCCCAAATCTCATGCCCACCAGCGCTGGCCTGTTTTTCGATCTTATTGATCATCGGCTGGCCCGTCAGAATGATGCGCTGTTCATCCTGAAAATATTCCCGGGCAAGCTCTTCCGGATGGAAATCAAAATCCGTTTTTCCCACTACCAATTCCGGGTCTTCGATTCCCAAACGCCGCGCCAAAGCCATACTGCATTTCAAAAACCGGCAATCGGTATCCTTAAAGAAGACGCGATCCGGCACGTTATCGAGCAGCGCGCGCAAGAGATCCCGCTCGAACGCCAGTTGTTCCTCAATCCGCTTCCGCTCGGTGACATCCCAAAAAATCCCTTGAATGCCCACCACTTTACCCTGCGCATCAAATAGCGGGGTCTTAACCACCTGCACAAAGATTTTTTCATGCTTGGGGGTTAAATGCGCTTCAATGGTCTCAAAGGACTGGCCGGTTTCCATTAACCTTCGGTCATCCCGTTGGTATTTTGTCGCCAGTTCCGGCGGGAAAAAGTCAAAATCCGTTTTTCCCAAGATCTCTTCCTGCGTACGACGCAAGGTTTCACAGAATTTCTGGTTAACAAAGGTGAACCGTTCGGTAATATCCTTGCGGAAAATATTTTGCGGCAGACTTTCCACCAGCGAGTGATACAGGATTTCCGAGTTGCGGAGCGCAAATTCCACCTGTTTGCGTTGCGTAATGTCCTGAACGGTACCTTCAAAGTATTCGATCGCCCCTTTATCATTGAAGACGGCCCGGGCATTTTCAGAAATCCAAATAATTCGCCGGTGTTTCGTATAAACCTGCGCTTCAAAATTGGAAACAATCCCCCGTTCCTGCATGATCCGTACGAACTCTTCCCGTTTTAACGGGTCAACGTAAATTTGATCGGAAATATCGTTGATCGTGGTCATCAGTTCTACGTCCGAATCATATTCGTAAATCCGCGCCAGCATGGGATTCACTGACAGGTACCGGCCTTCCGGAGCGGTTTGATAGATCCCCTCCATCACGTTTTCGTAGATCCCCCGGTATTTCTCCTCAGCTTTGCGCAAGGCCAGCTCGGTGCGTTGACGTTCCGCAATTTCGCGCTCCAGTTCTTCCACATGCAGGCGGAGTTCCAACTGGGTTACCACCTGACGCGCCAGCGTCTTGAGCGCGTCACTTTGCTCCGGCAAAAAGGGGCGTGGCCGGGTATCCAACACGCACAAAGTGCCCAGCACATATCCTTGCGGGTTGGTTAAGGGAATCCCGGCATAAAAGCGAATACCGGGAGCAGCCATCACATAACGGTTCCCCGCAAACCGCTCATCCAGGGTGGCATCCTCCACCAACAACAGTTCACTTTGAGTCACGGCCGGAGTACAAAAGAAATCTCCATGCGTGATTTCGGCAATCTCCCATCCTACGCGGGACTTAAACCAGAACCGTTGTTCATCCACAAATCCGATCAAAGCGATTGGAGCACCACAGCTTTTGGCCGCCAAAGAAGCGAGATCGTCAAACGCCGGTTCCGGAGCTGTCCCCAGGATTTTGTATCTCCTGAGTGCTTCCAACCGTTCGCGCTCATAAGCCATTTCAGAAATCGCTTTCACAACCTGATATGCCACTGTGCCAGTGATTCCGCAATACCCCTACGGGTTGACGACCGTGCTCATTCCAGCCCCAGATCACAACTGTGGGTTCTGGAATAAAATATCCTGCCACGGTCATAGCCGGGCTGAGAAACATCGGAAAAGATTTGAGCCCCTGCCCCAAATCAAAAGCGTCAAAGGACCGCCAAAGATTTTGGCGGGGTGAAATCGGCTGTAAAGTCGCTTTGCAGCTTGGTTCATCCAGTAAGCTTTTGTCGCGCTCATTGATACAGGAACAGGCCGTTTTTGCAAGTATTGACTTCACCTAATCGGTCAAAAGACGTTTTGTTTGTCCTTCGGGTTCTGAAACTTCCGCATTCTAATCTCCCAACAAACAGTTCCCTCACGCAGGAAATATCCCCCTGCGAACTAAAGAAACGTTTGCACCAAGGACAACAACCGGCGTAAATATAGTCATGGTTCAGTCTGTCGTATCCGCCGTATCCAATGGCATTGCTGACCCTGGACAAATCGCCGCTCCAACTCAGGACGCTTATCGTAAAGCGTTTCGTTGCATGCTGCTGGCTCGAATCTTGGATGACAAGCTGGCCAGCCTGTATCGCGGTGGCAAAATCCATGGGGGAGTTTTCCTTGGACGCGGCCAGGAAGCCCTTAGTGCTGCAATTGGCGTTTCTCTGAAAAAGGGAGATGTCTTCGCTCCGCTTATCCGGGATGGGGCTGGTCGCCTGGCCTTTGGTGAAACTGCCCTGGATGCCGTCCGCACCTGTCTGGGCTCTGCCCTGGGCCCCATGCGCGGGCGGGATGGGAATGTCCACCGTGGACGTCCCCGGGAAGGCTATCTCCCCATGATCAGTCATTTAGGAGCGACCATTTCCGTGGTCAATGGCGCTTTAATGGCGCGACGGCTAAAGGGCATTAATAATGTCGTCGGAGCGACTTGTATTGGCGAAGGCGGCACTTCCACCGGGTCTTTTCATGAGGCTTTAAATCAGGCTGCTGTGGAGAAGTTGCCTCTGGTATTGATTATTGCCGACAACCAGTATGCCTATTCCACCCCGCGGGCCCGTCAATTTGCCTGCGAATCGCTGGTCCAACGGGCAATCGGTTACGGAGTCATGGGTTATTCTGTTGATGGCACTGATTTATCCGCCTGCTTAAAAACGATCGGCAATGCGGTAAACCAGGCCCGCTTTGGCAATGGTCCACAGATGATTGTCGCCTCCCTGCTTCGACTGTGCGGTCATGGCGAACATGATGATGCCAGTTATATTGACCCGGGACTGAAACAATCCCCGCTGGGCCGTGATTGCCTCGAAGTAGCCGAGCGTATCCTGTTAAACGAACATCTGGCAGATTCCGCCGCGATCGAAGGCTGGCGGAATGAAGCTATTCAGATCGTCGAAGACGCCGTAGCGACAGTTCAACGCGAACAAGGCCCTGACCCTTTCAAGGAAAACTGGTGCGCTCTGGCTTCCAAACATCTGAATGAGGTCTATCCAGCCGTTTAGACCGTCGTCATGCTTAACAAATGTCCTTAGTCCTCTGATTCAATTTCAATGAGCATCACCTACCTCGAAGCCATCCGCGAAGCTCAAGCGCGCGCGCTTGCCGATGATCCTCGAGTGTATATTTACGGGCAGGATGTCGGCACTTTTGGGGGTGCTTTTAAGGCCACCAAAAACCTGTTTAAAGATTATCCCGACCGCGTTCTGGATGCCCCGATCAGTGAGGATGCGATCGTCGGTTCCGCCATCGGCGCTGCCATTGAAGGCTTGCGTCCGATTATTGAAATGCAGTTTGCCGATTTTTCCACGGTCGGCTTCAATCAGATCGTGAATCACGCTGGCGCTTACTTCTGGCGCACGCAGGTTCCCTGCCCGATCACCATTCGACTGCCTTGCGGCGGCACTTCCGGCAGCGGCCCTTTTCATAGCCAAAGCATCGAAGCGATCTACGCGCATTACCCCGGCTTGATTGTGATGACTCCGGCTACCGTCGAAGACGCTTACAGCATGTTATTGGAAGCGGTGGCCATCGATGACCCGGTGATTTTCTGCGAACACAAGCTGCTTTATTATCATCTCAAGGCGGAGAAGTTGCCCACCGAAGCATTGCCCGTGGGCAAAGCCCGTATTGCCCGGGAAGGCCGGGATATGACGATTGTCACGTACAGCGCCATGCTTCATGAATGCCTCGCGGTTGCCCAGGAACTAACCACTGAAGGTTACGAAATCGAAGTGGTGGATCTGCGCTCCGTCAAGCCACTGGATACTGACACCATTATGGCCTCAGTCGCACGCACGGGACGCTTGCTTTGCGTTGGCGAAGCCTGGCCCTGGGGCGGGGTTACGGCGGAAGTCATCTCCCGGGTAGCAAGCGAAGGATTTGGCTTGCTGGATGTAGCTCCTCAGCGGCTGAACGCGAAAGATACTCCCATTCCCTATCACCCGAACCTTTGGGCCGCTCATCGTCCTACAGCCCAAAGCATCGCCGCTGCTGCCCGCAACCTATTGCGCCAATAGCCTTATGCCTCAAATTCCGATTATCATGCCGCAGTTGGGCGAATCCATCGCCGAAGCCACCATCGTCAATCTGCTGGTGAATATCGGGGACCGGGTGGAAGCCGATCAGGATGTGCTGGAAGTCGAAACCAACAAGGCCACCCTGAATGTAACTTCTCCGTGCCCCGGCAAATTGGTTAATTTACTCGTACAACTCAACGAAAGTTATCCCGTGGGTGCGGTGCTGGGTTATCTCGAAGCGAGTCAGGAGGATATTGTCCGACTGGGGCTCGATACGCCTACGGCTTCCGCTCCAAAGACACCTGACACTGCGGAGCCGGACCTCAGCGAAGCAAGCATTCGCAACGAGAAAAGAACCGTAGAGCCAACCATCCGCGGCTTGCCAGTACCGGCTTATCTTTCCGGCGCCAGTTATATGTCGCCGCGGTTGAAAGCGCGCATGGCCGAACTCGGTTTGCATGCGGCCGATCTGGCTGGCATTGCCGGCAGCGGCGCCGCTGGCCGGGTAACGATTAAAGATTTCGAAAAATATATTTCCGCGCTGCAACAGCAGAAACTGACTCCCGCTTCCAGCATGCGCGTAGCCGTAGCTGACGCCATGCGCCGCAGTTGGTCACGTCCACTGGCAACCGTCGGCATGCCGTTTGTGCTTGATCCATTGCTCGCGCACCGCAAAGCCTCCAATCCCAAACCCGGACCGGCTCTCTATGCCTTGCGCGCTCTGGCCCTGGCTCTGGCAGAAAACAGCGCTCCAGCCGGACGTCTCGTCGGCACGCAAATTGTCCACCCTTCGGCCATCGATGTCGGTTTCGCCGTCGAAGCCGAAGACGGCGTGCTGGTGCCCGTGTTGCGAAATGCGGATCAACGGCCGCTGAGTGAATTGCTTGTGCGCTACAATGAACTGGTGGAACTCGCCCGCCAACGCCGTTTACCGGTGGATGCGACTGGTGGTTCCATTGCCACTGTTACCAATTTCGGCACCTTCGGTCTTACCTGGGCAACTCCGATTCCGCTTCCCGAACAAACACTCGTATTGGGACTCGGAGCGGGTCGTCGGGTTCCTTTCTGGGACGAAGCCAAAGGCCAATTTATTCCTGTGATGGAAGCCAATTTGACCCTCAGCTTTGATCATCGCGTGCTCGATGGCGGGGCAGCCGGCCGGTTGTTATCACGCGTGGCGGCGTTAATGACCCAGCCGGAAAAACTGTGAATCTACCGGATTCACTCGCGTGAAATTCGGGGCGCATATGTCCACCAGTGGCGGCGTTTGGAAAGCGCTGGAACGTGGTATCAGCATCCATTGCGACATTGTCCAAATCTTCGTCAAAAACAACATGCAGTGGTTTGGCAAGCCGCTTCAGCCAGACGATATTGCTCAATACGCCCGCGTTTATGCAGCGCAAAAACTGACCACCGTTTTTGGTCACACAGGCTATCTCATTAATCTGGGCGCGCCCGCTTCGGAAAACCGCGACAAATCAATCAAATCGCTAATTCAGGAAATTCATTTCGCGACCGATCTGGGAATAACCTTCCTTGTCATGCACCCCGGAGCGCATCTGGGCCACGGCGACGAAGCCGGTCTGCGGCAAATCGTCAGCGGGTTGGATCAAGTTTTCGCGGCCACCAAACTTTTGCCAGTCCGCATTGCCTTGGAAAACACGGCCGGGCAAGGCACTTGTTTAGGGCATCAAATCCGGCACCTCGCAGCCATTTATAATCGCGTCAAGCAGCCTGAACGGCTTGGTCTCTGCCTGGATACAGCGCATTTCTTTGAAGCCGGTTACGATCTGCGAACTCCTTCTGGCTGGGAAGCCGCCCTTGCCGAAGTGGATTCACTCATCGGCATCCGGGAAATTCTCGCATTCCATTTGAATGACTCCAAAACGGATCTCGGTTCACGGGTGGACCGTCATGCGGGCATCGGTGAAGGTAAAATCGGACGGGAAGCCTTCCGCCATATCATCAATGATGCGCGCTTCGCGAACACTCCCGGTTGTCTGGAAACGCCAAAATCTGCCGACCTCCACGAAGACGTGGAAAACCTTGCGCTCCTGCGTTCGTTGGTAAACCCCTTACCGTAACTGCACCAGATAAGGCGATAAAACTGTCTGCAAGCGCTCCGCAATGATCCGGTAACCTTCGTCATTCGGGTGCACATAATCGGACATCAAGTTGGATTTACCCATCACTCCTTCGAGAATATCCGGCACCAATAAAACCTGCTTTTGTTCCGCCAGCTCTTCAAACCCTTTGGTATTTTTATCCCGCAAAGTCGTACTGCGAATTCCAATCAAGACGACAAACGATCCGCTTTGATGAAAGCGATCAATCATTTCTCCAAGGTTCTTAAACATTTGTTCACGCGGCAATTCCTGCAATCCGTCATTTCCACCCAGGCATAAAAGCACGACTCGCGGATGCAACTGCGTCGCCACTCCGACACGGCTCAGACCGTCCTGCGTGGTTTGACCGGGAACCCCGAGGTTCTTAATATCCATTCCCAATAATTTTCCCAAGACACTCGGATAATCATGGCCAGACTCAGCGCCATATCCGGAAGTTAAACTGTCACCGAAAGCCACCCATGGACCCGTTGCTGCGGGTGGAAGATTTATCAAGGCAGGTTTTCCCCGATGGGCAATAAAATGCACTACCAAAAGCAACAGTAATACGCCTACTCCAGTAACAATCACTTTCCTAATCATGACTCTTGAATTTGAGAATCCATTAATTGCATTTCAATTAATGTCGTTTAGACCGTGAATCGGGTTGATCTATTAGAACAAACCCCGCCAAACCGGATAGTTTCTCGATTTTGCGGCTTCTTCAAGGACTGGCACGCCATATGCACGTATTGACCTGTTAACAAACTAAAACTGAAATTGAAGAAAGGGGTAATCGATATGAAATCAATAAAACAGGTAATATCAGTCTCCCTCGTCGCGGTCAGCGCGTTTCTCTTCACCGGTTGTGTGGCCGCTCTGGTAGTGGGTGCCGCCGCCGGCGCGGGCTCGGTTGTTTACGTCAAAGGCGAGTTGAAAACGACGGAAGCCATCTCGCTTGACCAAGCCTATCAGGCGGCGGAATCGGGTCTCAAAGACCTGGATTTGCTCGCGGAAGCCAAAGAGAAAGACACGCTCAATGGCGGCATGGAAGCGCAAGGTGTAGGCGACAAACGCATCTGGATCAAGCTGCATAATGTCAGCAAAGATGTCACGGAAATGCGTATCCGGGTGGGCGTGTTTGGCGATCAGGTTTATTCGCAAAAAATCTATGACGCCATCAAAGTTCACTTTAAAGATCCGTTGCCGGAAGTGAAATGAGGATTAGAACCCTGCATCGCCAGCATTAAAAGCTGGCGGTGCAAACCCACTGAATTTTATGAAAAAGAATTTTTCTTTTCGTCTGCCAGTGTTGTTTCCCCTGGCGAAAGGCCGCATCTCTATTCCCATTAAACAAAAGTCGCCGATTACTGAATCAGGCAATAATTTCACTCACCACGCGGCCATGCACGTCAGTCAACCGGAAGTCACGTCCGGAATAGCGGTACGTCAATTTCTCATGGTTGATGCCCAGCAAGTGTAGCAGGGTCGCGTGCAAATCGTGGACATGCACTTTGTCCTGCACGGAATGCCAGCCAAATTCATCCGTCGCCCCGTGAACCATCCCGCCTTTAATACCACCACCGGCCAGCCACATAGAGAATCCGAAAGGATGATGTTCCCGGCCATTATCACCCTCCGCCGTCGGGGTGCGCCCGAATTCACCGCCCCAAACAACCAGCGTGTCTTCCAATAATCCTCGCGCTTTCAAATCTTTCAATAATCCCGCGATCGGCTTGTCCGTCGCCAGGCAATTATTAGGCAATTCTGTTTTTAATCCGCCATGTTGATCCCAGAGCTGGCAACTGCTGCGCTTGCTGGTTTGGGTATGATAAACCTGCACCATGCGCACTCCCCGCTCCGCTAATCGTCGTGCCATCAGGCATTGCTTGCCGAAAGCTTCCGTGACCGGATTATCCAGGCCGTAGAGCTTTTTTGTTTCCGCCGATTCCCGTGAAACGTCAAATGCTTCCGGCGCCGACGCTTGCATGCGAAAGGCCAATTCGAACGATTCAATCCGGGCGCTAAGCCGGCTGTCCTCCTCACGACGCTTCTGATGCTCGTGGTTTAATTCCTTTAGCACATCCAGTTGGTAGCGTTGTTGAGCCAAAGTGAAGCGGTCGTTTCCTAAATTCGCGATGGGATTCTTCAGATCGGACACCAAAGTTCCCTGATACGCCGCGGGCAAAAAACTGGAGCTCCACAATGGCGCACCTTGTGCAGGCTGGCTGGGACTGATCACCACGAAACCCGGCAGGTCACGGTTTTCACTTCCCAGTCCATACAGCAGCCATGACCCCATGCTGGGCCGTGAAAACGCCTGTTCACCCGTATTCATCTGCAAACACGCGCCGTTATGATTGATGTTATCCGCTACCAATGAGCGGATGACACAAAGATCATCCACACACGTGGAGAGGTGCGGGAACAATTCACTGACTTCTGTTCCGGACTGTCCATGCTTCTGAAATTGCCAGGGAGAACCCAACAGATTTCCGGTCCGCGTGCGTTCCAACTTGGGTTTGGCAAATGGCAAGGGTTTGCCGTTATCAATCGCCAAGCGCGGCTTCGGGTCAAACGTATCTACGTGTGACGGGCCACCCGACATAAACAGGAAAATAACCCGCTTGGCCCGGGCAGGAAACTGCGGCGGCTTAACATCCAGAGGATTGGCGGACGCAACCTCGATCCCAGCGAGAGCGCTCTCCACTACCTCATCCACCATCAACCCAGCCAATCCCAACATGCCAAAACCGTTGGCGAAACGTCGCAGCATTTCACGCCGGCTATAATAAGCTTCGCGGTGAATCGTTTTCATAACGAAAAATGTTCGCGCTTAATCCACATAGATGAATTCATTAGAGCAAAGCAGGATTTGGCAATACTCCTCCCAGGCCAGTTTCTGATCATTTTTTCCGGATGGCAATGCGAACTCCTGCTGTGCGTGCGCCAGCGTTTCCAGGCCAACCGCAATTTCCCGTTTAGTTGCTGGCCGGTTAAACAGGTGATCATACAGCCACTGAACCTTTTCCCGATCACTCAAGGTCATTTCCGAAACCCGTCGGGCCAGAGCTTTTGTCTGCGCCAGAACCACCGGATTATTCAATAGAAAAAGCGCCTGGGGCGCCACCGTGGAATCAATCCGTTTCTCCGCAATCGTCCCTGAGTCCGCCGCATCAAACAGCATTTGATAAGTGGCCCGGTCAGCGCGAATGGTGGACACATAAAGCGTCCGGCGCGGAGTAGCCAAATCCCGCATAGAAGGTCCGCCCATTTTCAAATTCAAATCCCCCGCAACCAGCAGCAGCGTGTCCCGTAAGGGTTCAGCTTCCAAACGCCGCCGGTTCATCCGTCCGAAATACAAATTATCCGGGTCCGCTTTGTACGCGGCGACGGTCGTAAAGCTAGTCTGCTGGTACGTTTCCGAGAGCATGATCAACCGGTGCATGGCCTTGATGGACCAGCCGGAGCGAATGAATTCCAACGTCAGCCAATCCAACAACTCCGGATGTGTCGGAGGAACACCCAGTTTCCCATAATTATTCGGTGTGCGCACGATTCCTTCGCCAAAATGCTGCTGCCAGATGCGGTTCACCATTACTCGCGCCGTGAGAGGATTTTCCGGACTGGCCACCCAATTGGCCAACTGCAAACGGCCGCTGCCCTCGCTGATGGCAACCGGTCCATCTCCGGCAATGACGCGTGGGAAATGACGCGGCACAACAGCGCCTAAACGATCATAGCGCCCGCGCACATGCACTTGCGCATCGTGGAATCCGGCATATCCGGTTTTAAGAATTCCGCCTTCCTGCAAACCGTGCGCCATGGGGGCAGGCGGGGGCGGATTCTTCTTTAAACCATCCAACTCACTCTGCCAAACCTTCAAATTCTGTTCGCCTTCTGAAGAAAACTGCCGGGTATCTTTTCTGATCTCCGCCCAAAAAGGATTATTCGGATCGGAAAAATTGGTCGACGATTGCGCGTGCAACTCCTGTTGAAACTGCCCGGCAGCCGTCTGCCAGGCAACCCGGTCATGGCTAATAGCGGCATTAATCCAATGCGTAAAATTAATATTTCCAGGCAAAACCTCATGCGTCTTCTGACCTTTGCACTGAACAAAACTCCAGGTATCCGCCCGGCCGTATCGGTCTGGATGCGGATTACCGTCTCCCGCAAATAAATCGGTCACCACGTCTTCACTCAGATTCCAGACTCTTCGCGTTCCGCCGAATTCCTCCACCCGAAACTCCACCTGAGTCGTATCACACGCGTGCGATTGCTTGGGCAAGACAACCAGTTGAAGCCGATCGCCCGGAGTAACCGCAATGGTCTGCAACTTATCCGCTCCTTTGGCTTCACTTAGATTCTGCATCCCACCATTAGAAAACTCACCTTCACAGATCGTTTGAAAATTTTCTCCCTGATGCAGTTCCAATCTCCACGCAATGCCATCCCCGCATTTGTCATCCGCATCCGCCACTCGCCCGCGCACTCTCACGGTGCCTTTCATCGGACTTTTCCAGATCACCGCGACCGCATCTTTCGGAGCCGGGTGCATCGCAAAGCTGTGCGGTGGCAACGTAATGGTCAGGAAGGAGATCACTTTATCCGTGCTGTTGACGGTGATGGATGGCGTGTCTGCGCCATTGGCCAGCGTCAACGCGTTCAAACCAGAATTCCCTAACACATCACGCACTGCCCGGGTGAGCAACTCCGTCTCATTCGGCTCCAGATACCCGAGCAATTCACGCAACAAAGGCACATTCAAATTATGCTCCTGAGCGAAAGACGGCAAATCAGCGATTGGTTTATGAGTCAGTTTGAATTCCGCGGTGGCGTTCAAATGGGCTTCCATTTGCGGCAGCATCCGT
This sequence comes from Verrucomicrobiota bacterium, assembly GCA_048497895.1. Lineage (GTDB taxonomy): Bacteria > Verrucomicrobiota > Verrucomicrobiia > Limisphaerales > JBEHZA01 > JBEHZA01. The sequence goes on along the minus strand of JBEHZA010000036.1, from coordinate 1,222 downwards.
TTCACCAACCCCTGCATTTCCTGATCCGTAGTGAGTTTTATCTTCGCGTCCAACGTGGCGAGATGGTTGGAATAGCGCGCCAAATCCGCTTGTTCCTGTGATGTAGCCAAAGAAATTCGAATGGGCGTTTCCCCAGCAGTTTTAGCGGCAAATTCAGTGAGAATGCGACTGCTGAAAAAGATGCCAGCCAGCCCGTAGTAATCCTCGGTAGCAATCGGATCAAATTTATGGTCATGACACCGCGCGCAAGCCAGCGTCAGCCCTAAAAACGCGCGCCCGGTAACATCGATTTGATCATCGACGATATCAGTATAGAGTTTTTCCTTATCGGCGTCACCGTTGCCCCAGTTCCCAATGGCGTACATGCCGGTGGCCACAATTCCAGACGCTTTCTCCTTCCCGTCCGGGTTTAAAATGTCGCCCGCAATTTGCTGCCGGATAAATTGATCATACGGCAAATCCGCATTGAAAGCATTGACCACCCAATCGCGATAGCGCCAGGCTTCGGAAATATCGCCCGCGCCACCGAAACCGCGGGTATCAAAGGAATCCGCGTAACGCACTACATCCAGCCAATGACGTCCCCAATGCTCTCCATAATGTGGCGAGGCGAGCAATCGATCTACCACCTTGCTGAAAGCGTCAGGAGATTTATCGGCCAAAAAGGCCTCTACCTCCGACGGAGTCGGGGGCAGGCCGATCAAATCAAACGTCGCACGCCGGATCAGGGTGCGTTTATCCGCTTTGCTGGACGGACTCAGGTGATGCTCCGTTAATTTTGAAAAAATGAACCGATCTACCGGCTGTCGTGACCAACTGGGATTTTTGACATCGGGCACCGCTGGCATGACCGGCTTGTGAAAGGCCCATTTCTGCCGGGCCGCCTGGAAATCAATACCGGGCTTATTGGAGGACTCAACATTTACCACCGACTCCTCCTTGCGAGGATCGGGCGCTCCCAGTTTAATCCATGCCGTCAGATCAGCAACCTGCGCATCGGACAACTTCACCTTCGGCGGCATCTGCAAATCCTTGTCCAGATAACTCACCGCTTTGATCAACAAACTATCATCTGGCTTTCCCGGAACGATTGCCGTGCCGCTGTCCCCACCCTTCTCCCATCCCTCACGAGTATCCAAACGCAACCCGCCTTTAATTTTCTTCGCCTGGGCACTGTGACATTCGTAACAATGCTCTACCAACACTGGCCGAACACGCTTCT
>JBEHZA010000035.1:0-19949 GCA_048497895.1 Verrucomicrobiota bacterium | reverse complement strand
CTGGTCCAGTTGTATAAATAATCCGCATGATGCGCCGGTGCGGCTCAAACCCGCACGATCAAAGTCGTCGAAGAATAACCGCTGACCAGAAGCTTAAGCTTAATCAAGTGCCCCTTTCCCTTGTGGAATGGGGCACTTTTCTTTTAAAGAGGGGAGAATCCGCCGAAAACCATCCAACCGTCCGATCCGCCTAATGCAGTTTGCCCAGCACCCAGTAGAAGACGATGCACAACACCACAAACACCCCGGCAATCGCGAACCCCATCATGGCCCGTAACCGGAAATTAATCGGCCGCGTGTTGCAATGATTGCACGGTCGGCCAAAGGTCTTTATCGGTGCTCCACATTTGGGGCACAATGGCTGATCTAATTTCACTTCAAGTTTTACTTCCGGGCCAGTCCAGTGGCAGCTTCACACCTGCTGCTCGAAAAGGTTTAATCACTGAGTAGCGCAATGATATAGCACATGGGGGCAAACCTCTTCAGCAACTCAACCTCAAAAACTGAGGATTAATCTTACCCTTAGGATCCCTGCGGCTTTTTTTAATGCGCTGGACAGTCAGTCTAATAATTAGACACCTGTAATGCCGTGCCGGTCGTATTCTCAACTAAAGCCGGCCACTCGTCAAATCCGGAAAATGGTTCATTCCTTCACTCGAAGCCAACCGCCTCAACGACAATCCTTAAGCTGTTAGACCTCTCCTTTCATTGGAAGAGAAAATAGAAAACCCCCTGGCTTCAATGAGTGTGAGTCAGGCGCAAACCTGAAGCGCTCCTATGCGTCACCTGTTAAAAATCTACAACCAATTAATTTGAAGCAAGTTACAACTCGAAATTTAAGGCTTTGCATCCTCCACAATCAGCCGGATCTCCGTCCCGTTGCAGCGAATCTCCGGCACATACATCGCGTGGCCCAGCACCGGTAACGCATGAAACCGACCCGGCACTTCCGCCCGCAAATCGTAACGGATCTCCCAGATCCCTTCCGGCAGTTTATCAATGAATAACGCTACCTTGCGATCACGCAATTCCTGATACACCCATTGCGAACGTCCCGTATGGTCCTGATCCTCCACTGGCCGCGGTGTCGGGCGAATCTTCACGAGTGCTGCCCCTTTACGTCGTGCCCCCGGTTGCGCCGTCGCATCGGCTTTGGTTGAAGCATCCGCCTTCGGTGCCAGCTTTCGTTCTGCCGCGCCCGATTTCAATTCCCGTGCGTAAAGGGATTCCCCACTCCGCACTTCCACCGCTTCCAATCCCGCCGGCTTCAAGTCCTCGAACAGCAGATACTCGTAATTATTCTTCGCTTCGATGGTCAACACCGTTTCCACGCGATCGCCGCTCTTCACGCTCTCGCCGTCATTTAACGGTTCCTTATCGTATACGTACCCCTTCAGCAAGGTCGGACGTCCCACCAGTTTGTAATATTGTCGCCGCACAAAGATTTCATTTCCCGCCGGCGTAATGGGCTCTTCCAGGCTGAAGAACTTCGCCTCCGCCGCGAAATAAATCGCGCCCTCGCCTTTGCTCCGTTTGATGCGAATGTCATTCGCTCCATCCTGGATAAACTTCCGTTCCACCGTGAACCGGCTCGGGGCATTAAAAATATCCGCGCCGCTCACTTTTTTCTTTGCTACGGAATGCCCGTTCACCAGCACCTCATATTCCATCTCGGGCCGCAGCTCGCCGCTCACGCGCAAATAATCATTCATCGCCAGCACTGTGATCGCCGTATCACGCGTGTTGCTCCATTGCGCGCCGCGGCGGTTTTTAATCAGCCAATTGCTCACCGGCTCGATCAATTTATTCTGCGGATCAATCGCCAGCAAAGCGCGCAAGGCAAATGCCGTCGATTCCACGCCGCCTTCCGACCACCGCCAGTAAATCCCATCCGCTCCCCAATGCGCTGTGCCAATCACCGCCGCACTGGACTGCTGCGCGCTTTCCATCACGATGGACGTATCCGGCTTGTCATCGCGCTTCACGCCGTTCTCCAGGTTTTGAATCAGCGTCTTCGCTTGCTCCGCCTTGCCCAAATGATGCGCCGCCAGCGCCAGCAGCGAGCGTGTGTACGCATTGAGTTGATCGCGATTCTTCCACAGGTTCTCGAATGCCTTCGTCTGAAACGCCGTCGCGCCCTGTTTCCGCGACGCATCGTAAACCGCCAGCGCATGCAGCATCCACGCCTGCATGTCCGGATTCAGTTCCTCCTCCACCAGTGTCTTGTCGAGGAAACCCGCCGCGCGTTCGATCACGTTTGGCTTAATCTCCGTGCCCGCCTCTTTGGCCAGCGTCAATCCCCATACCACATACGCCGTCATCCAATGGTCGCTGTCGCCTTCCTTCCACCAGCCCCAACCGCCATCGCCATGTTGAAAGTCATACAGCCGGTTCAACCCTGCTTTCACCATGTCATCCAATTGTTTCAAATCCTTCGCGCCCTTCGGATGTGTCGCCGCCGCATTCGCCGGTTCCACACCGCCAAAAACGCGACCCATAATTTCCTCCGGCTTCAGCCCCAAATCCTTCAGCGTTTTCGCCGTGATAATCGCCGGTAAAAACCGGCTCATCGTTTGCTCCGTGCAACCGTAGGGATAATCAATCAGGTATGGCAGTGCATCGAGCATTGTTACCGCCATGCTCGGCGTCACTTGCACGGTCAGGTCCGTGGAATCCGTTTTGCGCTCTTTCGGAAGTTCCAGTTTTACCGTCACATCATTACCGCGCACCTTGCCTGCTTTGGTGAGGAATTTTTCAATGCCGTGTTCATACACCACGTAGGTCTTCTCCATGGCATCGCTATACTTACCGCCGCGTCCGGTCACCTTGAGCTTGGCCTCACCCGCTTGCGTGGCGGTCACGGCCCAGTCCACGCGCACTTCCCCATTCGCCGGCACATCGACAGAACTCGCACGTTGTCCCTTGATCACCATTCCGTCGGCACTCACCGATAAGCCGGAAATAACCAGCCCATCCACTTCCAGCTTGTTCGACACGGAAATCTTTTGCTCTGTATTATTATTAATCACCGCCGAAATCGTCACCAGATCGCCCACCACAAAGAACCGCGGCGCTTGCAGCCGCACGATCAAGGGTTGCTTGGTGCGCGTCGTCGCCTCAGAGATGCCAAACTGATTCCCTTGCGAGACCGCCCGCGCCGTCGCCTTCCAACCGGTCAATGAATCCGGATATTTTATTTTCACCGTCGCCTTCCCGTCCTTATCCGTCATTACGTCCGGCTGCCACAGAATCGTGGAACGAAAATCACTCCGCACTTGCACTGGTGTTTCCGGTTCACCCGCAGATTGCGCCATTTGCTTCTCCACAGGCATTTTCCGCGCAAACATTCTCCCCCCAGCAATTCCTGCCATTGCCGGAGGCGCCATCGGCATCGCCGCCGCTTTCGCCATCACACCCAGGCTCGACACCGCCGCCCGTTCAAACCGGCCATTGCTTCGATTCATATCCACTGCATCCAGACTAAAACTGTCGCGCTTGGCCGCTTCATCTTTGTCACTGGCAAAATAGTTTACTTCTTCCCTTTCGGCGTGACGCGCGTTCTCCCCCCATTGCCGCTGCATCTCCAGCACATCAATCAATTGCTTGTGTTCGTCCTGCGTCAGTTTCGCATAACTCTTCTGGTTAAACGTGCTCTGCGTCTGGATAAACTGTTGCCGCTTCGTTCCGTAATAATATTGCCGTGGATCACCCGCATAATCGGATTGGATATAAAACACCGATTCATCCACCAGTCCGAAGGACACTTCCGTTGCCACTGGTTTGCCGTTGTCGTCCTTCGTCGTAATGTTGAAGGTTCCCTCCTCGCGCGGCTGATATTGTGGGCGATCGGGCTTTACTTCCACGGTCAGAAAATTCTTCGTCGGCGGTACCACCACTTGTTTGGTATCGTTGAAGAATTGCCGGTCACTTACCATCGCCGCGCTGAGGAAAATATTCGGCACATGCTTTTCTTCGATCTTCATCAGCACGAGCTTTACGGTACCCGTCACATGCACCAGTTGATAACTATGGAGATCCTCTCCCTCCACGCTGAATAGTACGTAACGATCATTCGTCGGCACACTCAGCATCACCGGTGCCTCTTGCCCCACGCGGAAGGTATCTTTGTCCAGAATGATCTCTACCCCACCATGGCGATACCCCAGTTCCGTCGTCGCTCCGGTCGCTACCCAGACCGTCGTCTCTCCCCGAATCGGCACGACAACGCCCGGCTTCACCACATCTTCGCTCGACCACACCACCCGATAATAACCATCTCGCTCCGGTGTGAAGGTAAACTCCGCTTTCCCTTCCGCATCCGTTTTCACCGTCCGCGTCAGAATGTCATCGTGCTGATAACCGCGGAACTTGATGCGCCACGGATTTTCCCCCGGAATAGGACGCGGCGGAAAGGTCAACCCCGGTTGCTGCATCGCCTTGAGCGCGTCCCCTTTGACTTCGCGTCCCGCCGGATCGAGCCAAATCTCATACCAGATATCCCGTGTCACGCGGACCACGCCTTCCACTTGCATCGCCTGCTCATTTGCATCCTGCGCCTTGAATTCCACCTTCACCTTATCCTGTGGCCGGTAGAGGTTGTGCTCGGGATTCGCATACACGTAATACCGTTGGCGCGTCACCCGCACGTTGCCATTGCCCACAATCTCACGCCGTGACGCATCCGTTACCCGCGCCTCCACCCGATATTCAAAATCCTGCCCCGTATTGCGCGGTGTCTCAAACGTCAGCATCGCTTTACCCATCGCGTCTGTCTTGAGCGTCTCCCGCTTGATCACCTGGCCGTTGCCGCCAAAGCGGCCCCAGCGGTTCTGGTTCTCGTTCATGTCCTCGTAAAACCACGGATAATCATACGGACGATGCCAGGAGCGATAGAACGGATTCTGATACACCAACACCTCCACACTCGCGTTCGCTACGCCGCCGCCAAAATAATAATCCGCCTGAATATTCACCTCTACTTTGTCGCCCACGCGGAAAATCTTCTTCTTCCCATTCTCTTCCGGCGTTTGCACGCTCACTTTAAACTCCGGCAATTTATATTCCTCCAACCGGAACAAGGTCGCATTCCCAATCTGATTATTGCCCGTGTTGTCGCGGAATGTGACGCGATACTCACCCAACGGCATCGACTCCGTCAGGTCCAGCGAACCCCACGCACTGCCGAACGCGTTTAACTTCACTGTCCCCTCTTTCACCAGCGCGCCACGCGGATCATCAATGCGGTATTTCAAACTCGCTTCCGCGGGCGTGGTATAGACCGACCCATTGTGTTGCCGGGCGATAAATTTCCACTGCACCGTTTCTTTGGGCCGATACGCCGGGCGATCCGTGAAGGCATAGATGCGCCATTTCTCAATTTCATTCCGGTTGTAATAATAACTGCCGAGGCTGAACGCCTGCCGGTCTTTGAGGATCGCGCTCGCGAACAATTGCTGCCCGTTATTCACCCGCACCGTCAAATCGAAAACCGCCAATCCGTCCTTGTCCGTTTCCTTTTCCATTTCCCGCGATTGCCACCGGTTGCCATCATGATAACGCTCCCACAACTTCACCTTGCCGTTGCCCAATGGCGAACCATCCAACGCATTGCAAAAATAAACCAGCGCCTGTTTGCCAGAGGTCTTGAACACGATCGAAGCATCTGTGACAAGCACCACCTCCCGATGCTTCAACCCGCCCGCCAGCGCCTCCAGCACGTATGCGCCCACTGGCAATTTGCCGTCCAGCCGTAACGTTTCACTGCCGGGCGCATAATCTCCTTTATCACCCTTTTCTTTCGTCCAGCTCTTGACCTTTTCCCGCCCGCCCAGATCAATCGATTGCAACCAGTCATTGCGCCGGTCCTCTTGACCCGCCAGTTGCACGTCCTTGTTCAAATCCACCGCGTACAACGTGAAATCGATCCGCTTCACATTGCGCCAGTTCACGTAATATTGGATTTCCGACTCCGGCAGGAAGATGTTTGCCACGCTGAGATTGAGCGTTGGGTCCGTGATGTTCTTGATCTGTTGCTTCGCTTGCTCGAAGTAACGCGATTCTCCCTTGTTGTACTCCTTCAAAAACCGGCGGAACAATTCCAACGCCTTGGGATAATCCGGTTGCGAAGTACAATTGCCATCCTTCAACTGAATCGCCCGGCCATTGCCCGCCATCCACTCGCCATAATAATACAGTGCATCATCATACCACTCCGATTCTTTGCCCCCCTTCAAGGCCGCCTCAAATTCATCCGGCACCCGCTGGCGCTGTTCCCAATCGCCCCCCTGATAACGGAACGTCATGGCAATCAGGTAATGTGCGTGCGCCTTGTCGTTCTCTGTGCGCGCAATCTTCAGCACATTCTCCAACGTTTGGAGCGGCACCGTATTTCCATAATAACCGTAATAATAATACGGCTCCATGCCCGGCGGACGCGCCATCTTCCAGACCATTCCTAAATACCGTTCCCGCGCCAGTTCAACATCCTTCGCCCCCGCCCACCACTCCATTGCCGCCTGATAATACGGCCATGCCTGGCCCCAGTTCTGATTATTCCGCCGCGTCCACCAGAAATCGCCCAATGATTCCTCCACTTCCACCCATATCTGATCCCGCTCTTCCACCCGCGAAATATCCCGCACCAATACTTCCAAATCCTTACGCGCCTGATCCAGCTTCGTCGTATCCGCATTTTGCGTTCCCGCCTCTGACCGCCATTGCGTATCCGCCAGGCGAAACTCCACCCAACGCGCCTCGGCTGGCGACAACTTTAAATCCTTGAGCCTGGCGTAGGCGTCATGCGCCAGTTTATACGAATGTTCCGCAAATTGTTTCTCCGCGTCGGCTTTGAGCTTGTCATACCCGGCGGGTTGCGCGAACACCGTCCAACTCAGGCAGGAAAATAAGAGCAAGGTAACGAACGTTTTCATGGGCGAGTCAATATAAGCAGAAACGGGTGAACAAGCGATTAGTTTCCAGTCACAGGAGGCGAGCTTTTTGGCGGTGTCGTCGTAGCACTATTGGTTGAGGGAACCGGCAGCGGAATGCACATCTTCCCCAAAACCACTGGCTTTGGTGCCAACCCCAACTTCACTTTCGCCTCCCACAATGCCTCATCAATGGCTTCCGCCGCCCGGCCTTTCTGGATCACGCCGCCTTTCGCCTGTGCCTGCCGCGCCATCGCCACGCTGGTGAAGAGGAAGGCCACCAAAGCCGCCGCGGCCATCACCGTGCGGCGCACTTGCCGGTGAACCCGCGCCAAACCGACGGGACAATCCTCCGTCAGCACGCTCCCATCCGGGCGTTGATAAAAACGGCCACACAACCTGCCCTCCTTGGCTTTCACAAGCGCAACCGCTTCTTCGGTTGTCATGGCCGGGAAATTGTAAACGTGCTTCTGGCAATGCTGGCAAAACCGCACTTTTTCGTCTCCCGCCATCTCTTCCCAGCGCGCCGAACACGGCGACGCCACCCGAATCCGTCCCGGCAAAGTATCAGTAGAAAGTGTGCTCATGAATTATTGGACGGGAACTCCCTGACAATACTCCCGCAAAAAGACATCAAAAATAAACCATTCGACTCCGTGCCAAGCCATACCGGCTTTGGCTGGTTGGCGCGGAATCTACAGGTGTTGGCTTGGTTTTTGAGTGAATTTTCTTTTGATTGGCAGCGTCAGGATTTCCGTTACCCAATTATGAAATCAAATCAACTCAAACACTTTGTTTCGACGCTATTGGCTATGGGGCTGGTTACTGGGGCGACGTTGGCTCACGCGGGGGAAAGTATCGCTACCATTATTTCCACCAATGCGATTTGCAAGGAGCCGGGGCGTTACATCGGCTGGCCGACGATTGCGAAAACGCGCAGCGGGGAGTTGCTGGTGACTTTTTCCGGTGATCGGGATGCGCACGTGTGTCCATGGGGGGTGACGCAATTGATTCGCAGCCAGGATAACGGCAAGACATGGAGTGAACCGGTGACGATCAATAACACACCGTTGGATGACCGGGATTCGGGAATTATCGAAACGAAATCGGGCGCGCTCGTGGTGAGCTGGTTTACTTCGCTGGCGTTTGATAATCCAGCGCAGGTGAATTGGCAGAAGCTTTCGCCGGAAGTGCTGAACACCTGGAAACGGCACGTGGCCAAGGTCGGTCCGGAAACGCGGGAGGAATTTCTCGGCAATTGGACGCGGCGTTCCACGGATGGTGGCAAGACCTGGGAAAAGCCGGTGAAACAAATTGTTTCCGCGCCGCATGGGCCGATTCAATTGCGTGATGGGCGGTTGCTTTATGTGGGGTTGGGCACGTATGAAAAATCGCCGCGGCTGGGCGTGGAGGAATCGCGGGATGACGGGCGGAGCTGGCAATATCTGGCGGAAATACCCGTGCCGGAATCGGATCGGCAGGAGCCGAATTGGCGCGTGCATATGCAGGATGAACCGCACGTCGTGGAAACGAAAAATGGCACGCTGGTGGCGTTGATCCGGGCGGAGCCGAAAGATCGTTCGCAATGTTACTTGCGCCAGACGGAGAGCACGGATGGCGGCAAGACCTGGACGGTGACGCACAAGACGCCGATCTGGGGATTTCCGCCACACTTGATCCGGTTGAAGAACGATTGGCTGCTGGCGGTTTATGGTGTGCGCCGTCCGGAATTCAGCGAACGGGCCTGCCTGAGCAAAGATGGCGGCAAGACCTGGGATATTGCGAATGAGGTGATTCTGCGAACGGCCTTGAACGGAGATTTAGGTTATCCGAGTTCGGTGCAGTTGGATGATGGTTCTATTTACACGATTTACTATCAGGCTGATCAACCGGGAGAGAAAACGAGTTTGCTCAGCACGCATTGGAAATTGAAGGAGTAGCCGGTTTAGGACGGCGGACGGGGATGATGATAACGGCCGTTTCCACGATTAGTCTGGAAATATTCAGAGGCGTGTCGTCCAGTTCACCTTGCTGCGACCGGGGGCGGTCGCTGTCCGGGGGGATGTTTCCAAATCCTGTTTCCTATCAATTAGCAGAGGAGTAGATTGGTTTCGTGCATTCGTTGATCGAGCCGGATGTGTTGAAGACGTCGGGCGTGGCCGCGGTAATGACCACGGCGTTGTGTTATCCCAACATGGCGCTCCGTCTCTCCAGTCCTGAGCAAATCTGGCTGTTCTGTTTTGTCATGCTCTGGGCGGCTTTTTTTCTGTGGAGCTTTGTGTTTGCCTGGCACGAGCAATATTCCAAGCGCGATTTGTTGAGTATTCCGTTTCAGCCGAAACTGTGGGGCAAAGTTACCCTGACAGCAGGAATTTGTGCCGCCATCATGGTGTTGTTGCTGGACCCGGTGGTGCGGCGCTGGTCGCCTCATGATTATCCGTCCGACCTGAAACATTGGGTGGCGATGGGGACGTTCTCACTGGTGTTTGATCAACTGTTTCTTTGCTTCGCGCCTTTCGCGGTATTTATCCGGTTATTTCAAAAGGTGCGGGTGGCGGCAGTGTTGACGGTGCTGTTTAATCTATTGGTGCTGTATTTGAAAATCAGTGAATCGCATATTGCGCCGCCTGGAACGTTAATTGCCTCACTGTTGATCTTTCGCGTGGTGGGCACCAGCCTGACGGTTTATTTTTATCTGGAAGGCGGGTTGGCGCTGGTGTGGTGGTGGGCGTTGTTGCTGCAATGCCGGTTGTTGATTGGGTTGGGGTGAAAGCCGTTGAAAACGGCTGGATGCTGTGCGTCGGTTGCATTTTCACCGGGCTAAAGCCGACGGTGTTAATGGGAGCATGTGAAGGAGTGCGACGTGTTGCCCGCAACCCTGAACTCGCATCAAAAGTGGAACGCTTGCGCCGTTAACGATGGATGAAGTAATGTGATCGAATCATTATGAGAAGGACGGTGACATTGGAAAAAGATGTGGAGCGGATGGTGCGCGACGCTATGCGGAGGAACAGCCAATCTTTCAAGCAGACGATCAATGAGGCTTTGCGCATCAGCTTTGTGGGTAAAATAACTGCGATCAAGCCCACCCATTTTAAAGTCAAAGCGCGTCCGCTGGGCCTGCGGACTGGCATTGATGTGCATGGTTACAATAAACTGACAGACGATTTGGAGGCGGACGCCTTTTTAGCAGCCCACAAACGGAACAGATTCGGTTGATTGGAGCGAAATTCAAGAGCGGATAGTCAAGCTCGGCCAATTGTATTAGGCCGCATTTCGGTAGATGGCGTGTTTTACCGTTTTGGAATAGGCAACGCGGAAAGGCCGGACGCGATCCGCTCAGGCAGCTTATTTTTTATAAGCGGTAGATTCTGCCCGGAGGCGTATCCAACTTTTTGGTTGTTATTATAACGTTTGAGTAACTCGACGATTTTTGGGTCTGATTTTTTCCCGGCATATTCAGTGATAGAACTCCAAAACTTACCTCCGACCACGTCGGTTGCGGCACCGCGCTCTAAAAGAAACTGAACCATCTCAGTTTTTCCGGCCCAGACCGCGTTGCATAGAGGCGTGGCGGTTCCACCATAACGGATGCATTCGGTTGGATCATTGATGGGTGCCCCCGCCTCAATCAGGAGTTCGGCCAACTCTAGATCTCCTTTTTCGGCCGCCCATCCGAGCGGGGTGGTATTTTCGCCTAAATCGCTCCCACCGTTGCCACCGACAATGGCATTGGGATCTTCGATGAGTATCTTTATGGCGACGTCCCGCTTTTTTAGAACGAGTGAAGTATAAAGATCGAGCTTCTGTCCTGATTTGACTATAGCGTCAACGACGTCCTGTTTTCCGGTTTCACTGGCAAACTGCAACGCTGTTTTTCCAAAGCTGTTCTGTTTCTTCAAATCTGCGCCGGCATTAATCAGAAGCTCGGCGATATCTTTGCGCTCCGTTAAATGAAGTGGGGTAAAACCGTTGTAAGCAACGGCGTTGACATCCGCGCCATGACCAATCAACCAGATGACGACTTTTTGGTAACCGAAGCGGGCCGCGTGATGCAGAGGCGTACAGTGGTATTCCGGATCCCCTTTGTGGATCCATGAGGGATCTTCTTGAAGCATTTTCAAGGCCTGTTCGGGGCAAGAATTCCATAGGTAATCTTGAGGTGATTTGAGTTTTGGATTGACGACTGAGGCAAGTATTGCGGGGCTTTCTATTCGCCCTGCCCATGCGCCCTGCTTCTTCGACTGTTCGTCCGCTTTGAGCTCGAAGATCGCCCGGAACGTGATTTTTTCGCCAGTGTTCGGTTCGGGCGGATTTATCCAAACCCTTTCCCCCCAGAAGAAGTCAGACAAGCTAACCTTTATTGGATAGGTCTTCCTGGGCGGGATTGTGATTGTTTGGGGAGGGAAATTTGTCCAGGTGTCCGCTGGGACGAGGCGCTTTTGAACGATTCGATTTGTCCCATTGGTTGATTGAACAAAAAAGGAAAGTGCCCAGTGTCCGCGTTCACAGAGATCGTTCCACAAGGTAACTGGATGATCGGAATGGTTTGATATTTGGACTTGAAAAGTTTCCCCGTAAGGGAGATATGCGTTTCCTGAAGCATCATGCGGAGCAATAATTGCAATTGAGAGAACATTAGTATCTTGAGCATTAGCCGACCCGTAGAGCAGGCAGGCGACAGCACATGCCAAAAAGTATAAGGTACGCATAATCGCGATAATCCATCTTAGTTTGGCTGGCATATATGCAACGCTCGGAAGCGTGCTGGTTTCTTCAAGACGCCGGTGAAAATAATGTCAGTTAAGGCATCCTTGGTATGAAGCGAGAATAGCTCCTTTTGCTTTAAGGAGCAAGTGATTGTGGAGGGGTTTTCCACAGCTTGAAAAAGCTGGCTCCTAGTTATTGGGGATAAGTTTCTGGGGACGCATTCCCTGATTTACCTTCACGAGCGCTTCGCCCAAGGCCTGCCAGTCTGATTCCTTGGTTTCCCAGCCACTGCTGAAACGGAGGACGCGGCTGGCATCTTCGGCGGTGTAACCCATGGCGCGCAGGACGTGGGAGGGTTCTTCTTTGCCGCTGGCACAAGCGGAGCCGGTCGAAACGGCGAAACCGAGTTTATCGAGCTTTACGACCCAGCGTTGCTGGCAATCGGCTTCAGGCATCAGGGCGGAGACAGTGTTCCAGAGGCGTGGCTGGTTTGCGCCCACGATTTCGGAACCCGGCAGAGCGGTTAACAGTTGGCTTTCAAAATTCATTTGCCATCCGGCGCGGAGCTTTTGTTCGGCGCGAGTGAGGGCGGCTTCGCGGACTTCCAAAGCAGCGATCAAGGCGAGCACACTGGCGACGTTTTCGGTGCCGGCACGACGACCGGCTTCCTGCGGTCCGCCGTGGAGCAGGGGGTGAACGCGGCCTTTGGTCGGGCATTTCAGAAAGCCGACGCCTTTGGGTCCGCCAAATTTATGGGCGCAGCCGCTGACAAAATCGCATTCGCCCAGGCCTTTGGCCGGGAGTTTGCCGAGCCATTGGGCGGCATCGCAGAAGAACGGCACGTCCCATTCGCGGCAGAGGGCGAGGATTTCACGCCAGGGTTGCAGGACGCCGGTTTCGTTATTGGCGGCCATGACGGCAACCAGACCGGGCCGGGATTGGGGCAGGGTGGTGCGCAGCCAATCGAGATCGATCGTTCCGGAACGGTTGGCTGGAATCAGACGATGGCGTTGCGGGAAATAGAATTGGGCGGATTCCAGTACGCAAGGGTGTTCAATCGCCGAAATCCAGATTTCGGCGTGAGCGGGCAGGGTGTGGGCGTAGTGATGAAGGACGGTGTTGTTCGATTCCGTGGCGCTGGAGGTCCAGACAATATCAAGCGCGTGACAGCCGAGGAAACCGGCGAGTGCCTCACGGGCATTGGTCAGCGCCATGTCCGCCCGGGAGCCGATGCGATGCGGGCTGGAGGGATTGCCGATGAATTTCCCGGCGGCTTCCAGCCACGCGGCCTTTGCTTCAGGCAGCAGCGGAGTGGTGGTGTTGTGGTCGAAGTAGGTCATTTGGTTTGCAAGCGCTGTGCACTGTTTCCCAAAGAATGGCCCAAAGGGCATTGGGTTTCGAGTTTTTTTGATGAGTCGAGTGAGGGGAGGGGAAAAGCGGGGGATTTGCCACCGTGGGAAATACAAACTGCAATTTCTGTGGTTGGATGGAGGGGTGGGTAATGACGAATTGCCGAAGAGCGAGAACCGAAAGCAGCTCGAAAGAACACAACGCAGAGGGGTAGGTTTTACACGAATTTCACGAATTGGCACGAATTTCGGAGCGTGCAAGCATGGCAAACATTCAACTGGATGAATCGCGGGATATGGGCTGGCAGAATCATGGGAAAAGGATTTTGTCAGGGATATTCCGGTTTATTCCGGGCTATTTGAGTGCGGAAGGCGGATTGGAGAAGGGATTTTGACAGAATGGACAGAATCTTAAATACCCAGAAGGAGGAATGGCGACGTTGCATTATTTATAAGGCATACGCGGTATCGACTGCGCCGCCAGCTAAAGCTGGAACTCCATACTTGGGGCGGCACCTTGGCATAGGTTTGCCCTTGATCAGGAGTATTTCTAGCTATTCCGGCATAATTCGGTGCGGAATTCGAAATGCGGAGTGCGGAATGGCCGAAAATCGGAGCGTCTGTATGGGCTTGTATGGCTTTGTATGGGATAATTCGGCAGGAGGGGATAATACGTGTAAGTATGGTTTCGCTTGCCAACGGCGGCGATTTCGCAAAACCTTGGGCATCAGCATGGATACCGCACCGGCTAAAAAGTTGTACTACAAGCGTTCGCACTTCGTGACGCAGATGCCGGTGGATTATCTTTATAGCCCGTCGCATTTTTGGATCGCCCGGCAGGAGGATGGGACGTGGCGGGTGGGGTTGACCAAGTTTGCCACGCGCATGTTGGGGGAGATGGTGGATCATGGTTTTGAAATTGCGCTGGATGCGCCGGTGAAGCCGGGGTTGATCGTCGGCTGGGTGGAGGGGTTTAAGGCGATTTCTGATGTGTATTGCATTGCGGAAGGGAAGTTTGCGGGTGTTAATCCGGTATTGAAGACGAAGATTAACCTGATTTCCAAAGACCCTTACGGGGCTGGCTGGCTTTACGCGGTGACTGGCCAGCCGGATGAGAAGTGCATGAACGTGGAAGCGTATCGGGCGGTGCTGGATAAGACGATCGACAAAATCCTCGAGCAGCAGAAAGGTGACGAAATCAAATGAGCACAGCGATTTCCCCCAAAGTTAAAGCGCGATATATCATGATCGGCGGATTTCTGGGCGCAGGCAAAACGACGTCCGTAGCACGGCTGGCGGAACGGCTGACGAAACAGGGCTTGCGGGTGGGCCTGATCACGAATGATCAAGGCAGCGAATTGGTGGATACGGCGATGTTGCGCTCGCGCGGTTTTGCAACGGAGGAGATTCCGGGCGGTTGTTTTTGCTGCCGGTTCAATTCCCTGGTGGAAGCGGCGGATCGTTTAACGGCGGGCAGTCAACCGGATGTGTTCGTTGCAGAACCGGTGGGCAGTTGCACGGATCTGGTGGCGACGGTGACGTATCCTTTGCGCCGCATGTATGGTGATAATTTCTCGGTGGCTCCGCTCAGTGTGCTGGTGGACCCGATCCGGGCACTGCGTATTTTTGAATTGGAAGAGGGTGGAAAGTTTTCGCCCAAGGTGGCGTACATCTACCGCAAGCAATTGGAGGAAGCGGATATTATTGTGATCAATAAATCCGATTCGGTGGCGGCAGAACGGCTGGAAACGTTGCGGCAAACGCTGGCGCGGGAGTTTCCTCAGGCGGAAATTCTGCTGGTGTCGGCGCGCGAAGGAAAAGGATTGGACGAGTGGTTTGGGCGCATTGCGGCCACGAATCAGGAAGCGACCGCCGCGATGGAGGTGGATTACGAGGTTTACGCGGAGGGTGAGGCGTTGCTGGGGTGGCTGAACTGCACGGTGCAACTTGCGAGCGGGGAAGTTTTTGAGGCGAATGCGATTTTAGAAGAGATCGCGGGAAATATCCAAAAATCGTTGCAAGCCGCGGGCGGTGAGGTGGCGCATTTGAAGATGACATTCAGTCCGAGTGGAGGATTGGGGGATATTGCGGTGATCAATCTGGTGCGGAGTGATTTTGTGCCGGAGTTATCCCAGACTTTGGAAGAGCCGGTTCAGGCGGGGCAATTGATTATCAATATTCGCGCGGAGGCGGCGCCGGAACAATTGAAGCAGGCAGTGACGGAGGCGCTGGCGGCGTGCCGGGCGCAGCATCCGGGACTGACAGCAACGTTGGAGCATTCGGAACATTTCCGGCCGGGCAAACCGCAACCGACGCATCGGATTACGGATTTGAAATGAGTGGTTTCCTCACACTGGCGGACGTATCAGAGGGAAAGCTGTTAAAACAGCTAAGCGGGGCTATCGGCTGGCCTGACACCGGGCTAAAGCCGGCGGTGTTAATGGGAGGGAACCTTGCAGGTGCTGCGTTGAGAACGACGGCGCTAGTGGTGGAATCGCATTCTGCTGATCTGTTACAGCCGAAGGTGTTAATGGTGGTGGGAGGCGGTCAAACTGGTTCCGCAGCGCTGGCCAAACGACTCGTTGGCAAGCGGGTTCAACGGGTGTATCATAGCCACAGTAAATAATGACACCGTCGCCACGCATATTGTTTTGTAACTGCACCTACGCCCAGGTCGTCCCTAAAGAGGTGAAGGAAGCGGTGTTGAAACGGTTGTGCGAATCCGGCGTGGCGTTTGAGGCGGTGGCGGATTTGTGCGAGCTGTCGGCCCGCCGTGACCTGGCCTTGCAACGGCTTACGGAAGGTGGGGCAGTAAAGATTGCCGCCTGTTTTCCGCGCGCAGTGAAATGGCTGTTTGCGGCCAGCAAAGCGCCGTTGCCGCTGGCAGGCACAGAAGTGCTGAATATGCGCGTGCAAACGGCGGATGAGATTGCGGCCGCGCTATTTGATTCGAATTTGAAACCTAATCTGCCCGTCGGAAAGGAAGCGCCGACGCCGGCGGAATTGCCCACGGCCCCAACTGAAGCATGAGCCTGTCAGAGCAAACGACTTTGCGGATTGTCCTCTACGAGGGGAAGGGCGCGCAGACGCTCAGTGCGGATGAACGGCTCACTTTGATGGCCTCGCTGCTCCAGCAAGGCTATGCCGTGACGCGCACGGGTGAGGGGGCGGTGGCTCCAGCCGATCGCAGCACGTTGTTAGTGCTGGGACGTTTTGAAACCGGGAGCGCTCCGCTGGCCGAAGATGCGGCGGGTAAAGTAAATCTTCATTTTTATCACTTGAACGGGGCCGGTGTAGCCGGAGTGTTGGAGAAAGTGGAAGCGGTGCGTTCGCAATCCAGTGCGGCCAAGCATGGCGAATGGAAGCCGTGGTTTCCGGTGATTGATTACGACCGTTGCACGAACTGCATGCAGTGCCTGAGTTTTTGCCTGTTCGGCGTCTATGGCGTGGATGGAGAGCAAAAGATTCAGGTGCAGAACAATGACAATTGTAAAACGAATTGTCCGGCCTGTTCGCGCGTCTGTCCGGAAGCGGCCATCATGTTCCCGAAGTACAAGGCGGGACCGATCAATGGTGATCTGGTGAGCGCGTCCGATTTGCAGCGGGAGAAGATGAAGGTGGATATTTCCGCTTTGTTAGGCGGAGATGTTTATCAAATGCTCCGGTTGCGCAGTGAGCGGGCACAATCGCGTTTCTCGAAAGAAAGGGATGCGGATAAAGCACTTGGCGAGCGGCAGAAGTGTCTGACGAAACTGGCGCAATCGGGTGATATTCCGATGGAAGTATTGATGTCTTTGCCGTCGCCGGAGGAAATTCAACGGCGGGCGGTGGAAGCGGCGGAGAAAGCCAAAGCCGCTCTGGCCGCGCAGAAATCATGACATTTTGCGGGAATTAAGGGTGATGTTCAGACGTCACGCTACTGGTTGAAAAAACTCGACCGGGCGACCTGATGAGCAAATAATGCTTAGCGAAGCCCAGATCAGAGCATTGCGACGGAAATGTGAATGAAGCCGGGTGGCGAACACGCCACTCAGCGATGAAAATAAGCACAGCAATCATGCAACCCATTACGTTAACTTTGCCGCGTCCGGTGCCGGTGCAACGCTTTCGCCAGCCGAAGAAGAATATTCCGCCCACCAAGTTGCAGCGCGATCACATCCTGCACTTTGTGCGGAATTACGTGGCCGAGTATAATCCGGTGCCGCCGATGCCGGTGGAAGAACTGAAGGTGCATGCGGATAAGATCGTCGGCATGTTAAAATGCGACGCGATTTTCCGTGATTACATTGGAGTGCTGCTGAATAACGAAATGTGGCGGGAAACGGTGGCGTCGATTCCATTTGAGCGCCGGCTGTTATTGCTCCCCAAATGTTTGCGGATTGAAAGCAAGTGCCCGGCTCCGTTCGATGAATTTGGTTTGCTGTGCAAACAATGCGGGCTGTGTTCGATCCAGGATTTGCAATCGGAAGCGGAACGGCTGGGTTACGCGGTGTTGGTGGCGGAGGGTTCAGCCATCGTTATGTCGCTCATTCAGACGGGCAAGATTGAAGGGATTGTGGGGGTGAGTTGCCTGAGCGTTTTGGAACGCGCGTTTCCCTACATGGAAGCGGCGGCGGTGCCGGGCGTGGCGATCCCCTTGCTGCAAGATGATTGCATCGATACCACGGTGGATATTGATTGGATTTGGGATGTCATTCACCTGACGAATGATGACAAGACCCGGCGGCTGGATTTAACGGCCTTGCGCGACGAAGTGGATTCGTGGTTCACCGTGGAAACGCTGGCGAGCATCATGGGGCCGGGCGAAGGTGAGACGGAAAAGATCGGTCGTGAGTGGCTGGCGCATGCAGGCAAGCGGTGGCGACCGTTTCTGGCCGTCGCGGCGTTTCAGGCTTTGCGTGAAACTCCCGGAGCCGTGCTTCCAGAGGACATCCGCAAGATTGCGGTGGCGGTGGAATGTTTTCACAAGGCTTCGTTGATTCACGATGACATCGAGGACGAAGATAAAGAACGTTACGGCGAGCGGACGTTGCATGAAGAGCACGGCGTCGCCGTGGCCTTGAACGTGGGGGATTGGTTGATCGGTGAAGGTTACCGGATGATCGCCGCCTGCGAAGCTACGCCGGAACAAAAGCTGGAGATGTTGAAGGTGGCGACGGATGGGCAGCGCCAGCTTTGCCGCGGACAAGGAGCGGAGTTGTGCTGGGCGCGTAAACCCGAGCCGCTGTCGTCGTTGCAAGTGCTGGATATTTTCCGGCAGAAAACGGCGCCGGCGTTTGAAGTGGCGTTGCGCCTGGGGGCGATTTACGCAAACAACCACGCGGAATTTTCTGACGCCCTCGGCAAATACAGCCAGGCGTTGGGCATTGCCTACCAGATTCGCGATGACTTGAGCGATTTAGGCGCGCAAGGCGAGACGAATGACATCGCTGGGATGCGTCCGAGTTTGCTGCTGGCGGTGGCTTACGAACGGTCACAGGAACAGAAGCGCGCGGTGCTGGAATCGTTTTGGAAGCGCGCACCTTTGCCGGGCACAACGACCGAACAGATCGAAGCGCTTTACGTGGAATTGAAGGCGGACGAACGCGCGAAGACGTTGTTGGAAACCTACAAGGAAGAAGCGATCCGTTCATTGCGTGACGTCAATAATCCGAATCTCAAAGGACTGCTCCGCCGCGTGATCAGCAAGATTTTCAACGACACGGAAATCAAGGGTTGGTGCAAGGAGTTTGAAGAGAAGAATGGAGTGCAGCGGACGGAGGCGGTGGCAGTGCAGTCTTAAGAAATGGATGGTTTCCACGCTATCCGTGCATTTTTGCGAATGGGTCGAATGAAAACCCGAAAATCTGCGGCAAAACGTGAGCGGGCTGATTCGTCAAAAACGAAATCCGCCACCCGTAGAATTCGTCGCTTCTCCAAAGCGGAACTCACCAAAATCATTGACCATGTTTTTGATCGGCACGATGAACTCTTTCGCCGGCTTGCCGATTGAAGTCGATGCGCTGCCAATACGAGTAAAAAATTGCTGAAGAGTTCTTAATAACGAGGTTGGTAATACTGCGATCCTTCGACGGGAAATATTAATTCATGAGTCTTCGCCTCGAAATGCTCCAGGTAGCGCGGTTGGCGCCGAAGATACTCGGAGAGTCCACCGATCTCGTGCGTGACTTCCTGCTCGCGCAACAAAATTCCGATGGCGGTTTTAAGGATCGCACCGGCAAAAGTGACCTTTATTACACGGTCTTCGGTTTGGATGCGCTGTTGGCCTTGCCCGCCCAACCGAATCTCACCTCGCTAAAACTATATCTCGATGGATTCGGTTCCGGCGCGGGATTGGATTTTGTGCACCTCTGCTGTCTGGCGCGTTGTTGGGCGGCATTGGCAAATCTGGAACACGGGGCGATGACCCTGGCCGAACCGCTAAGGTTGGAACTGCTGCAACGGATTGATGCGTTTCGTGCGGAAGATGGTGGCTACAGTGTGGTGCCGCACGGAAAGTTTGGCACGGCGTACGGTTGTTTTCTGGGATTCGGAGCGCACCTGGATTTACGCCTCGAACTGCCCGAACCGTTGCGCCTGGTACAGAGCTTGAAATTTTTGGAGACTCCGGACGGTGCGTGGGCGAATGAGCGTAATGTGAAAATCGGCGCAACCAATTCCACGGCGGCGGCCATCACGGTGTTGCGCAATCTGAACGCGCCCTTAAATCCGCAAGTGGGAGACTGGTTGCTCACACAACGTCATCCGGAAGGTGGTTTCCTGGCGTTGCCGCACGCGCCCATTCCGGATTTGCTTTCAACGGCGACGGCGTTGCATGCGTTGGCTGGCCTGCAAGTGCCCTTTGAATCCATCAAGGAATCGTGTTTGGATTTTATCGACACCTTGTGGACGAATGAGGGTTCATTCCACGGCAATTGGACCGATGATCACCTCGATTGTGATCCTGAATCCGCCACCGCCCGAG